>DASPTR010000001.1:0-4744 GCA_035623315.1 Candidatus Acidiferrum sp.
TGATCGTCGGCCGCCATTCCAGCAACGGTCATAGCGAGATAATCATCAATCTTGTAGACTTTTTTCCCACGCTTGTGAGCCACGAAGAAGCCCATGCTTATGCGAGTGTCCGAGGCCAATATTACTCCATCTTTGCAGACAACACCAATGGTTGTCGTTCCCTTCAATGCGAACTTGTCTATTGCTTCACCGAGTGCCATCTTGTTTTCACCCGAAATCCAATGTGACTAAATCACTCCGCAAGCAAGCAGCATGATCTAGACATTCCATGAAATTTATTAATATTTCCCTATTTTGGTTCCGTCAAGTCTTTGATTGCTATGATGTCATGTTAAAAATCGCGCGCGTATCATCAGAAATCGTAGTTGTTCTGGTCATTGTGGTAGTGAATCTACTTTCTTGGGCTCTCTAGTCAGTGAGACGTGGTCGTCCAATCGCAGATCTTTTGTATACCCAACTTCACCGTTTATGCGACAGTGTGATTCAATCGTTATGGTCTCGCCATAAACGTCCCGTGCTTCGGCGTCTCTTTCAATCAGCACTCTCTTGCCGTAGATGTTTTCCACATGTGCGTCTTTGCCGATGACGACTTCGTCGGCTCTTATTGGCCCCTGAACTCTGCCTCGTCTTCCAATTTCGACACGACGACTTATTGCTCCGTCCTTGGTTGTGATCGACCCGCCGACTTCGATGCTCTCTTCAGCGGTTGCTCTTCGAGCACTCAATGACCCGCCAGCCTCGATTGTTTTGGCAGAAACTTCATCGTGAACTTCGGCCCTGCCTCCAATTTCCAGACTGCCCGCGAGCTTTAGTGATCCTCTTACCTCCAGCGTTCCTCCCACTTCGATCTCTTTCCCAACGCCTGAGCCTGATATCCAAACCGTGCCTCCTACATCTATATCCTCGAATTCCAAGTCGCCATCAACTTTCAGCGAGCCTCCGACATCTATTTTTCTCCCTCTGCTCTTGCTTCCAAGACGAACAGCTCCGCCAACGTCGATATCATCGAATTCAAACTCGCCCATGGATTCGAAGCTTCCTCCAACGTCAACTTTGGAAACTTTGCCCCTCGCGACCCTCGCAGTGCCACCGACATCCAAGTCTTCAATGTTTGCCTCAGACTCTACAACGACGCTTCCGCCGACGTCCACGTCATTGATCTCGGTCTCACCTCGCGCCACGAAGCTTCCTCCAACGTCTACACTTTCCACCTTCACCTTTCCGTCGACTTTCAAGCTTCCACCCACATCAACACTATCAGCCTGCAAATCCTGGCTTACGTACAAAGACTGGTCAACATCCATGTCTTTCGCCATAAGGTTGCCATAGACTTCCATCTTACCGTCTTCAACTCGCACATCACCTGTCACTGTTACAGTCCCTCGGACCGTCAAGTCGCCTTCTGCTTCCAACTTCTCCGCTGAAAGATCACAGTCAAAAACATCATTTCCTTCACAATAGATCGCACCTAACACTCTGACCGTAGCCCCCGTTCGGCTACCGCTGACTATGGCATCTCTGCCTACTATCAAATCGCCTCCGACGGTCTCCAATATTGTCTTGGTCCCAGATGCAACCCTAATTCTGGCAGTCATGGTGTCTCACCGACAATTCATAATCGGCTCGAGGCTAAAAAGCAAGACTCACGTATTGTGACTACATAAAGTCTCTACTCGAGATATCTCCCACACGACCTCTTTTTCCTGTCCAAGACAATGCGGTAGCGACGAATACGCTAGCAATATTCAAACGATATTATCTCGGACTTTTTAGGTTTTGAAGGGCATTTCGTGTTCTACATATCTTTGGTCGCGCATTTTTCTTATTCTCAGAAACTTTTCTGGGCCTTCACTCGATTCTTTCTCGTAAATGGTGATTTCACCATCAAACAGGCCGACTACGGCTTGAACTTCTTCTGAGGAATGCATGAACGGGTTGATGACCGCCAACGTCGTGAATTCCTTTGACTTCAGCTCAGGTATCAGCCCGCTCAACCACTTTCGAGTCTGAACGGCGTGGTGCTGCAAGAGAACGTCGGAGACAATCTCGATGCAAGCTCTTCTAGGCTTGCTTGGTCTTCCGTCGAGTTTGCGAAAAGCCCCTGTTAACGCGATGTTGATATCGTTCAGGTTTTCAATGCCTTTCAGCGCTATCACATTTGGAAGGTTCTTGGCGATTGTTTCGGCCTGAGGATTGCACACGAACAGATAGAAGCTTGACGGATATCTTTCTGCAAGAGTCTTCGCCTGGTCAGGATTTGCCGTGACGAGAATTGTCACTTCTCCGTTTTGAGCCCCGGCTTCCAAGAATCTTCTCAAAATCATCTCCCTTTCATCACAGGAAGGCGCAGCAAGCATAACCGCATAGTTCTTCGGAATTCCCCCGAATAGTAGATCGTTCAAACCCTCAAACCCAGTGTCGACGCGATCAGAAAGGACGGACTTCGGAACCTGAACCTTCATGGGCTCACTCAACGCAGCGAAGAACTTCTGCATCCGCCTGTAAGTCTCCAAATACTGCAAACCCCACTTAGTTGCCTGATACTTCTTACGATCTGTCACATCGACTTCTCTCACGAAACCATGCGAAACCAGCAGTTCCAAACACTTCTTCGCCCTGTCAACCGGAAGATTAGACGCGTACGAAACCCTTGTTAAGGAGCAGACTCCCTTCTTCATAATGACATCTACAATATCCGCATAAATGTCGTACTTGGTCCTCCTCCCCTCGCTCAAGACCAGATTCTCCAATCACTAATGGAAAGTAGTCAGCTTTATTTAATACTTACAGGACCATGCTGCAACTGAAACACAGCCACGCTCAAAGGGAAGCCCATCGTCTAACTTTCCTTTCTGCCGGGATATTCCAACAGGGTGAAGTCGCCACATAATGAAAAACACACGCTTGTACCTGCAGGTCAACACATTTCGGGCTTAGGCAATGAACCACACAGAGAATACGTCGAACAAGGAAACTTCCAAAACCCAAAAAACCGACCTAGTAGGGGGGAGGTGTATCTTCGGATGTTACAACATCCCAAAATACAGATAAACTCCTGTATCTTCGGTTGCACAACATCCGAAAATACAGATAAACAATCAAAACAGAAAATCAACCCATGATGATGAACCCGTGTATCTTCGTATGTTGCAACATCCCAAGATACAGATACTTTCCATCGCAGAAAACCTACCTAGGAGGGGGGTAGTTGTATGTTCGGATGTACAAACATCCCAAAATACAGATAGTTTTTACCGCGAAAAAGCAGGCCGATGATAGGGGTAAGCGCATGTTCGGATGCACAACATCCCAAGACCGCAGGGCAAGCTTCCTAATCTTCGCAGATGGTCTTGACAAAAAACTAAATTAGCAGGGTCCAATAATTTGCTTGAAAAGGTCAAAACTTCATGAACGTTTGGAGAGACATCCCAGCAGGCGACAAGCCGCCGCAGTTGGTCAACATGGTCATCGAAGTAGCCACAGGTTCAAGAGACAAATACGAATACAACAGCAACTGGGAATCCTTCGTACTAGACCGCATAATACCCTCATCCGTCGTGTTCCCCGTAGACTACGGCTTCGTGCCACAAACACTCTACGACGACAACGACCCGCTAGACATCATGGTGCTAACCTATGAACCCCTCGAAGTAGGCTGCATAGTAAAAGTAAGAGTCATCGGCGCCCTCATAGTCGAAGACGAAAATGGCGAAGACGCAAAAATACTCTCAGCCCTCGTCAACGACGCAAGGTTCGACGGATACAACGACATCACCGACGTGCACCCCCACGAACTCCGCGAAATACAAGAATTCTTCGAAACCTACAAACGACTAGAACCACACAAATGGGTAAAAATCAAAGAATGGCAAAACAGCAAAGACGCCCAGAAAATAGTGACCTACTCCATAAAGAAATACCACAAAATGACTCAAACACCCAAAAGGGCTAAACCAACCTAAACCGCGACACTAACGCCTCGAACCTTTGCACCAAAGTAATCCGATATCCTCTTCTGAAACAAAGCGTTCTTCAAAAGCTCGCTTCTACCTATCCAAGTCCTCAGAGGAATCTGAAAACGAGAACCAACCCACTGCAAGGCCGAGTCTAGATTACTAAACTTGTAAGGCGCCTGCCTCACCGCGTTCCGAACGTTCTCTCTTACCTGCCACACGCCGACCGGCATGATGTAACCAGGCCTAGCCTCCCGCAGCACTATCACCGTAGCCTGCCTCCTCTCCTTGAAAAGCTGCTCACAAACCGCCAAACGAGCCGAATAATAACAACCGCCAATCTCAGCATAAGTCGAGCGGCCCTCATAGCCTTCCCAATCCCCGAACATAACCGTCCACTTGCCATCAGGGTTCCAAGCCGTCCCAGGATACCAAGCCTCAATGGCCTCGTAACCCCACCGACCAGGAATCATCAAAACCTCAAAAACATTATCAAGATACCGAGACTCATACACGCGAAACTCGCTTATCTCCGGACACTCCTTCACCTTCTCCCTCAAATCCTTCGACAAAATGTCATCAACAGCCGTAATGCTCCAACGCGTAGGAACCAAGCGCCTGTTCGCTTCCAGACCGAAAGCCCCCACGCTGAAGGCCCTCTGAATCTTCGACACAAAAACTCCTTTACCATAAAGCTCCTTCACGGCGTCAACGGCCCTCAAATCCGTGTCACGATAAGCCTTCTCAACACGAAAGTCCCAACGAGCATTACCAACACTCAAATCGCGAAT
>DASPTR010000002.1:0-11909 GCA_035623315.1 Candidatus Acidiferrum sp.
TCTCTATCGCTTCGTCTACAATTTTTCAACAATTCTGAAATCAATCTCAATTCGACACTTTTCAAATTCCTTTCCTGCGTCATTAACTTCCTCCTCCCTTTTTCAGATGGCTTTTCTCAGGAACTTTTTGCGAATTCGTTCAGCATTTTTGGCGATGACTTAGCCTCACGACTTCACCTTCAGCGTCAAACTAGGGAAGCTGGTTCAATTGACGATTGGTACCGTATAACTTTTTCTGTAAACCCCAAAAACAGGCTCGAAAAATCAAAAGAGAAAAACTTTAAATTTGCACGGCAACAGGGGACAAACTTGAGGGAGGAGCAACATTGAAGTTTTCTGACAGATTTGTTTCGCTATCTGAGTTTCTTTTTGTGTTGGCTATCGTTGGCCTCGGTATCGTTGGTTTGATGCTGTTCAGCATAACGTATAATGTTCTCTTATGGATAGCCCTCATAATTGGTTATATTTTAGGTAAGAAATTCTAGATCTATGGAGCCAGAGACGAATTGGGTGTTCGAGAATGGGTTGGAAATCAGATCGTGAAGTTTTGAGAAAAGCCTTCGATTTTGCAAAAGAAAACAAAACTGTTTCTCCACGAGAACTATCGGAGAAATTTGCAATAACAGAAGGCGAAAGCACCATTATAATTGGGTATCTTAGTTTTGACAGATTTGACGCGTTCTATGAACCTGACAAGAAAAGAAGCTAAGAAATTATTCTGTTCGATCGAGGTTCTTGGTCAAGTTTTTGGATGTGATTGGCGCCGCGCGCGAAGCGAACGTAACTGATGCACGCGTTAGTCAAGAAATGAGTGCACGTTGAATAGGTATAAATTCGCGTTTCTGCTTGAACTCCAATCATGAATTTGGAAAAGTTGAGGTGTTTTATTCCGATTGGGGGTCAGGCTAAGAGGTTGAGGCCTCTGACGCATGACATTTCGAAACCTTGTGTCAGGTTTTTGAATCGGCCGTTGATCGAATTTTCTATGGCAACTTTGGCTGAGCAAGGCGTGAGGAACTTCATCTTCGGAGAGTGTGGTTATACTAATTATTCGAACCTTTTTGATCAGTATGGAGAAGGGGTTGGATTCTCGGCAAAATACAGGATCGAGCCGAGAGTGCACATCAAACATCAACCTAATCTCGACGACATGGGAAGCGCCGACTCTTACAGGCTAAACATGGACTACTATGACATCTCAGATCCGGTTCTCGTCGTACAGGGAGACAACCTCTTCGAGCTCGATCTAAAAGACTTCACTAAGAAGCATGAGGAAAAAGGGGCTGTCATGACAATTGCCTTGACGAAGGTCACGAAAGTGGAAGAATATGGAATGGCCGAACTAGACCCGGATTTGAAGATTAAGAGGTTTGTTGAAAAGCCCACAAAGGAAAAATCACCTAGCAACCTTGCCAACGCTGGAATCTACCTGCTTTCTCCGGAAGCCAGAAAGATAGTTGAAAGCCAAGAAGTCAAGAAGATAATGGAGGACAAAAAGAGGCTCGATTTCGGTTTTGACTTCATTCCTTATCTAGTGGACAACGGGTTTCCCGTCTATGGTTATGAGTTAAAAGTGTGGTATGACGTTGGGAGTCCAGAGAACTATCTGAAGGCCATGTTTGACTTTCTACATGGAAAAGTGAACATAAGAATCTCTGAACAAAGAATCCTGCCGGACAGAAACGTTTGGGTTCAAGGATACAGTGAAGAATCAGTCAAAAGGCGGGAGGACACAGTCAGAAAATACAAAGAAAACAAATTGGGCATTGATGGTGCTGCTCTGATTGGCAGACACACGAGAATAGGCGATTATTCAGGGATTTCAGATTCAAGCATCGACAATTTCTGCATACTCGGCGAACACGTAACCGTGAAAGACTCAGCAATCATGGACGCGGCAAAGATCGGAGACTACGCCAGTTTATCTGACAGCATTCTAGGCAGAAAAGTCGTCATAGAGTCAAGTCGAGAAAACCCCACCAGGATTGAATCGACTTCAGTCATAGGCAACGATGCCAACATCAGGAAAGGTTGCAGGCTCACAAGAACCAAAGTTAACCCAGGTTTGACGATTCCACCAGGCATGACATATGAGGACAAGTTCCTACAAAACTACGAAGATGTCGTCAGACTAGCATCTTAGCCTGCGCCTCTAATGCCGACGCCTATTCATTGAATAAAAGAAAAAGATTGAAAACTAACGGGCAATTAGCCTTTATTTTTCTTCTTCCCAGTCGTCTTCTTCCCAGTCGTCTTCTTCGGTTTCGTCTTCTTCATCTCTCACTTTTGTGCGCCTCCTTGATTTTGATAGCATACACAAACCATCAGTCTTTGGTTTAAGCGTTCCAGTTCGTCAATTGTCGAGACCTGGAGACTACATACTTGTGTCAATGGGTTAATTCGAAGATTTGCATCACAAATCCTAGCGCGCGCCCATGCGCAGATGTACCATAAACTCAAAGTTGGCGCGCGCTATATATGGGAGGTTCTGAATGATTATTTATGGACAAACAGCTCGTTGCAAGGGCATCTGTTGAAGTTAATGCTCCTGTTTCAAAGGTTTGGGATGCACTCACTAATCCCAAATCGATTAAGAAATACATGTTCGGAACTGACGTCGCGTCAGATTGGAAAGAAGGAAGCAAGATTGTTTGGAAGGGACAGTGGCAAGGAAAGAGATATGAGGATAAAGGCGTCATTCTACGGTTTGAGCCGAAACGATTTCTCCAATATACTCATTTCAGTCCTCTTTCAGGGCTTCTGGACACGCCTGAAAATTATCACACCGTGACCATTGAGCTGTCGGACAAAGGAAAGACCACGCTTCTTTCGCTATCTCAAGACAACAATGATACCGAAGAAACAAAGAACCATTCTGAGCAAAACTGGAAAATGATGCTTGAGAGTTTAAAGAAGCTATTAGAAGAGTGAATCGAAAGTGATGGGGCCAAAAGCAATTGAAGTTGCGAGCGCGCGTTGAAGGAACAGGCTTAGTCTGTTTGCTACCTATTCTTGGCGGCGTAAGTTTTATAAAATGAAGAAGTTTAATGTTGTGTTGGAGTTTTGATAGTTTGATTCTGGATTCGATCTTGGGCCAGACGGATTTGTTTGGTTTGGCCTTGCTGATCGTCGGCTTGATCATTCTCTGGATAATTGTTTCGATACCCGCGTACTTGGCAGGAAAATTCGTGACGGGTGGAAGGTCCACCTTCGGCGAGGCCATGCTTGCAACGCTGTTCGGGCCAATAGTTTATGCCGTTACGCTTTTCGTGGTAGATTTCCTTCTGGGGGCGATAATAGGAACATATGCGTATGTGTTTGCGCTGATTCTTGCTTTCATAGCATGGGTCTGGGTGTTCAAGGCAAGCTTCAGGACAGGCTGGCTCGGCGGCCTGGCGATCGCTATACTCTCGATAATCGTGTTTGCGATATTGAGCATAATTCTCGGCTTCCTGTTTCGCTCAATCATACCCGCACAGTACTTCCCGCACCTTTAGCTCCTTGAAACGGTTTGATGGACGCTTGAGCATTCATACCGTAATCAAAACAGGCGCGCGCAGAAACAGTAATCATTCGCGCCTGTCTCGTCAGACTCGCAGAACTGACAATTGCGAGAACTGACGCGTTATATCTCATAAAGGAAATGCTGGTTTAGCCAGCTTCTAGGGCTTCGGCCAAGGAGTTTGCCATTCTTCTTTAAAGAAAATCTCTGAGAGCTCTTTTCTGGGTCTGGGAGCTGGTTTTTCGGCAGGTACACCGATTGGTAATAGTGCGACAACCTTCATTTTCGTGGGGATCTTGAGCAGATCTTTTACAGCATCTTCATTGAAGGCGCCTATCCAGCAGGTTCCGTAGCCTAGGGTCGTCGCTGCAAGGACCATGTGTTCCATGGCTATCATGGCGTCTTTTTCGTGCCACCTTGCTGACACGTCAGGATCACCCAAAGCAACGGCAATTGCGGCAGCATCGCTCAAGAAAGACTGCTTGTTCGCTGCTTCTGCCAAGGCTTTCTTTCGATCTTGGTCTTGTACTATAATGAAATGCCACGGTTGCCTATTGGCAGCGGAAGGCGCCAGACGAGTAGCCTCAAGAATCATCTCCAATTTCTCTTTAGGAATAGGTTCTGACTTGTACTTCCTAATGCTTCTTCGATTCTTTACTACTTCAAAGAAATCCACTTTCGGTTCTCTCCTTCGAGATCATCTTTTCAAAGATGACTTATTACCTTTTTCCCAAACATATGCCGATAAATCATCATTTATGCGGCTCAAATCAACTTTTCAACAGTGGTTCATCAGGATTTTTCGGGCGTACTAGACAGGAACTGCTGAAAAGATCGAAATAACAGGCGAAGCCAGGGGCAAAGTGTGAAAAAACAGAAAAGGCTTATCATACAACAGTATCTGCAGAGGACGGTCCGGGAAGAGAAGTTAATGATTTGCAGGTTGTTCGTCTTCAGGCATGCTGAGACCACAGACAATGCTCGAGGGATATTCTCAGGTTGGCGCGACCCAGGGCTCACTTCGAAGGGACTTCAGCAGTCACGCAAAATTGCAGAGCAACTCAGGCACGAAAAAATCAACTACGCGTTCGTTTCGCATCTTCAGAGAGCCCGACAAACCCTTGAAATCGTCCTAGAAACCCATCCTGGCGTTCCAGTTTTCACGGATGACCGTCTTATTGAGCGCTGCTACGGTTTGCTACAAGGAAAAAGTAAAAGAAAGGTAGCTGAGGAGAGACCAGAGTGGTACGCGCAGGTCCACAGAGGCTACGATTTTCCCCCGCCTGAAGGCGAAAGCCTAAGAATGGTCGAAAACCGAATGTTGCCCTTTCTGACACAGCTAATAGACTGGCTTCAACAAAACCCTGGCAACGTGGCCATCTCATGTCATGGAAACTCGCTACGTCCGATTCGGCAAGTGTTTGAACACCTGAGCCTAAAACAAATGCTTGAACTTGAGAACCCGCAGGACCAGGCCATGGCTTATGCTCTTCAACTGCACACAGTCAAAGTTGAGGATCGCAAAGACAGCATGATTAAACCCGATTGGACCGGTATACTTGTCCCGCGTCAAGTCAAACTGGCAACAGACACTCGTAACCCGTTAAAGAAATACTACTAGTTCACAGTCTGCTATCTTTTCAGCTCTCTTTTCCGAGACGGCTTTTTTCGTGAATGGTCGGCGGGTAGATTCTTGTAGAGAGCATTTGGGTTCCACACATGCATGTGGGCTGATTTAGATTTTGGCTTCATATGGTTTTTATTTTCGCCCGTTGGCTAAGGGTTTCATCACCTATTGTAAAAGGAGGTGTACGACAACATGAATCTGAAAATCAGGAGGTTCATACCAGTACTTATCTTACTATGCTTGGCAATCTTGGCAACCGTTACGTTCTCGATAAACAGTGTGACCGACATCGGTGGGAAAGAGCCACGGAGTGGCTTCAAGTATGGCGGAAATTCTGAGCTAGCACCCATTGGCGACCCGGTTCCTGGGGGTGGAACTCCATGCGGCGGAAACCAAACATCAAACGACACTGCCTAGACGAAGCTCTTAAAACGGGGATCGATGCTAAAAGAAAATGGTGCCGACGTGGTTAAACAGGGCAAAACGGCTAAGCAGAAGAAACTTAGCAACATCGACGTCAACGTTTTGGAAGGCTTAGCCCTTTGCGGCCCCAGAAACAAGACCAAACTCGCCGCCCAACTAAACATCCCTAGAGAAACTTTGCGGCATAGAATAGACTATCTGCATTCCCATTTTTCCCTGTATCTTCAAGGAAACGTGTACCACACCAACATCGGCCTCAGAAAAACGATGGTTCTTGCAGAGTCAAGACCAGGATACGAAGACCTCATCTATCGATGCCTGAAAAGCAACGATTACTGGCTCTATGTTAGCCGATGTATCGGGGCACCCAAGTGTTTGGCTACCTACGGGATACCAGCAGGCAAAGAAAGTCAGTTTGAGAGTTTCATAGATGATCTGCGAGAACTGCCTCAGGTATCAGCGGTCAGCTTCTTTTGGTCCACGTGCATCCACAACGTGAATACGACGAGCACATGGTTTGACGGTGCCTCTGAAAATTGGGTTTTTCCGTGGAACTCATGGGTAGAAGAGATACCAACTTGCAAAGGAGATCTCCCCTACACGCTTAAAGAGCCTGAGAGTTATCTCCAGAAAGCGGATTGGATCGACATCATGATCTTGAAGGAACTGGAAAAAGATTGTGCCGTCCAACTGCAAAATATAGCAGAGAAGCTCAACATGAGCAAGCAGAGAGTGAAGTACCATTTTGAAAACCATGTCATCAAGAAACAAATGTTCGAAGGTCACCAAATACTGGCTGACCACTACAAGGGGCTTTCGCCGGACATTTGCTTTTTCATTTTCAACTTCAAAAACTACGAAAACTTCAGCAAGTTTGCCTGCTCACTTCTGAACAAGCCCTTCGTGAGAGCCATGGGAAAAGTATACGGGATGAATCAACTTTTCGTCCGAATTTACCTACCTCGCGAACAGTTGAGGAACTTCATCGGTGCACTGGCAAGACTGGTCAGGACAGAATTCATGGATACTTACCAGTATGTGATCGAGGACGCAACACAAACGCAGAGGCAAACCATCTCATACGAATACTTCAAAGACAACAGTTGGCAATACGACAACGAAAAATACAAGGGGCAACTCCAATCAGTCATCAATGAGTTTGCAGTCAAATCATAGTGGTTGATAGTTTTTACATTTCACCACTTAATCTCAAAAAATATGATCGGAAGTAAAATATACTCTTTTGGCCCACTAAACTGCAAGCTCTGTTCGAGTGTTCGGCAAACATCTCGTCGACTGATCGCTCGGATTACAGAACGAACAGGTAGCAACACATGGATGAATTCGATAAACATCTCGTGAAAACTATCGATAAAACATTCAAATACGTTCTCGGCGATCAAAACACCCTAATTATCTATGATTATTTAGAAAAAGCCTCATGTCCCATAGGGGAAACACCGAAAAAACTATATCTTTTCTCCAGAGCTCTGAGAAATCTGCTGGGAACGGGTAAGGGACAAATTCTGGGCGTCCCAGCCGTTCTGGAAGACGCGATAGTGGATACGTTATCATCGGAGTTAGGACTCAAGCTTGATGGGAAGTCCAGAGTATTTGAAGTCAGAATAAGAAGACTGAAGGAAAAATACAACAATGGACACTGCCAGAAAGCACGAGGCTGATGAACGCATAACGGCCAGAAATGTAGTGGCTTTTAGCGCGCGCAAGAGTTTGTGAACCTAAAATCAATTTCTGATCCTGATAACATCCACCTGACAGTTAACACCCTTTTCGTGAACGGAGAAATCCTCACCAGATTGCTAAACGGCGAGAACAAACGCTTATGAAGTTATCAGAACTTTCAAACGCAAACTTTTAAAACATCTAGCTGAATTCTCGTGGAGTATGCAGGGTTCGGACAAGGAGTCGAAGGGTCTTTCTGAAGCTGAGGCTGAAAAGAGGCTCCTAGAGGTTGGGCCGAACCAGCTTGCCAAGCCTTACACGATAAGTTTCTTGGGCATCGCCAAAGAAGAAGTAGTCGAGCCGATGATTCTGCTTCTGCTCGTCGTAGGCGTGCTCTACACCATAATCGAATGGCCAAGCGTGGAAGACGCCGTAACTATATTCGCCGTCATCTTCGTCTTAGTCTTCGTAGAAATCTCGAACGAATGGAGGGCCAAAAAGTCTATTTCGGCACTTTCTGTTCTTGCAGCCCCTAAAACTAGGGTAGTACGAGACGACCGAATAATCGAAATCGAAACAGAAAAAGTAGTTCCAGGCGATTTACTCGTCTTCACTGAAGGAACAAGAATAGCGGCTGACTGCAAACTCACCCTTTCATACGACATTCAAGTCGACGAATCAGTCTTGACAGGCGAAAGCCTCCCCAAAGAAAAGAAAGCAGGGGACGAAGTTTACGCTGGAACCCTAGTGCTATCAGGCGAAGGCCAAGGAGAAGCATACGCCACAGGCAAGAACAGCAGATTCGGAAAAATATCAGCTATGGCACAAGCCATCAAACCTCCCAAGACGCCTCTACAATTAAGCATGAAAAAACTGTCCATCACACTTGCATACGTCGCCATGTTCTTTGCCATTGTCATCCCCGCATTGGGTATAATCCATTACGGAATCCTGCACGGGTTCCAAAGCAGCAAGGCTCTGTCAACCGACTCGCAACTAGTATTGACAGGGTTAGCGTTGGCATTCGCAGCCATCCCTGAAGAATTACCTATCATAATCACCATGATACTTGGCTTGGGTTCGTATAGACTATCACAAAAGGGCTTCCTCGTTAAAAAACTCAAAGCTGCCGAAACCTTAGGCGACGCAACCGTAATCCTCACAGACAAGACAGGCACGATCACAGAAAACAAAATGCAGGTCGTGCAGGTCTATCCACGCAAACAAGAAGCCCGAACGCTCAGCGCGGCCACAGGGGCACTGACAGAAATGTCACTAGCACCCACGGATAAGGCAATTCTAGAAAGAGCCCAAACGCTAAAAGTGAAGACTGATTATGGAAACGTCATCCACGAAAGAGGCTTCCAACCAGGCAAACGAACAAAAACAGTTCTAAGAGAGAACAAGGGAAGCTACACGCTGTCAGTCATAGGCGCGCCAGAGGAAATCCTAAGCTCGCAAGGCAACGACGACGTATTCGGAGAAGAACTCAAGAGCGAAGCTGAAAAAGGCAGAAGAATAATTGGCGTCGCACAAAAAACAGTCTCAGCGGCAGAGGCTATTCTGCCCCTTTCAGAACTGGAAGGAAATTGGGACTTCATCGGACTCATATCTCTTGAGGATCCACCGCGCCCGGGCGTCAAAGAAACCATAGCAGCCATCAGCAAAGCAGGAATCAGAACCATCATGGTCACGGGCGATCACCCACAGACCGCAGCCTACATTGCACAGAGCGTGGGCATTCCTTCAGAAAAAGTGTTCACAGGCGAAGAACTGCACGGACTAGGCGACAAGGAAATGCAGGACATCGTCAAAGACGTCTCCGTTTATGCCAGAACGACGCCCGAAGACAAATACAGACTAGTCCAAGCGTTGCATGCAAACGGAGAAGTCGTGGCCGTCACGGGCGACGGCGTCAACGACGTACTGGCCTTGAAAGGAGCAGACGTCGGCATAGCCATGGGCACAAGAGGCACAGACGCAGCGAAGGAAGCCGCAGACGTCGTCTTGACAGATGACAACTTCGTAACCATAGGCCACGGCGTATTCGAAGGACGAACTTTCTTCGACAACCTCAGAAAAGGACTCAAATACTACCTGGCCATCAAAGCCGCACTAATCTCACTATTTGTTGCCGCCTTAGCCCTAGAATACTTCTACAACGCAAACATGCCTCTGCCTTTCGCACCGATACAAATCATCGTGCTCGAACTCTTCATGGACCTCGCCGCTTCAGCAGGCTTCGTAACCGAACCAGCCGAAAAAACCATCTACGACAGAAAACCAAGAGAAATAGGAGCAAAGTTCCCCGACAGAAAAATGAACATAGATATGGCGATCAACGCCGCAAGCCTATTCGTTGCCGTAATGCTAGCATACTTCTACGCGTGGTTACAGGGCTTATCGCCTATTACAGTGCAGGCTTACGCCTTCTCAGCATGGATAATGGGACACATAATACTCGCGTTCGTCATGCGCTCAGAAAAAGAACCCTTATCCGTTCTAGGCCCACTTTCAAACAAGATCATGGACTTATGGGCTGTTCTAGCATTCGCTTTCCTAATCGTCGCCTTAACCATACCCCCAATCACCAGCCAACTCAAACTAGCATCCATAGGACCAGAACAATTCATCATAATACTAGCCTTCGACCTCGTAGCCATAATCTGGCAAGAAATCGCGAAATACATACTCTACAAACGAAACCCAAAACCATGAAACACCAGATGGACAAACGTCAACCAACATAAAAGCATACTATTGAACTAGGATTTTCCGCGAAAAATTTTATGGGTGCACACTTAGGGTTTCTGGGTTTGTCTCAGATGCTGTGCTAAAGCTGAAAACGGGAAGAAACCATTTTCGTCAGCAAGGTTCACTAAGAAGCTTTCCGAATCTCGGACAGTCGAAAGGTCGTGTTTAAGCCTTATCTGAAATTCCGCATAAGAAGAGTAATGCTCGTGTAGGGAAATGACCACATGCGAATACCTCAAGCCTAAGCCTCTTTCAAACATCAGGACATTCTCTAGAGCGGCAATCGTCCCTGGCTGAGGTTCTTTTTCAAGGGCAAGAAAAGTTATGGCGAGAATTTCAAACCCGAGCTTCCGAAAATCTGGAATCACAGTGTATTCTTTTATGACTCCCCCTTTCTGCAATTTCTTAATTATTCTGCTAACCGTCGGTTGAGAAACACCCATTACGTGAGCTAGTTCTCTGTCACTTCTCCGACTATCCTTCATTAGCTCGAATATAAGATTTGATTCATTAATATCCAAATTAGCCATGTACAGGGAGTAAACGCGTGAATAGAATATAACGATTTTGCAGAATTAATACACAATTAATTTGACCAGAGCCTTCCATACTGCACAAAATCAAGCAATAGTAAAAGAGATGGGACAGTCCATACAACTCAAACGCGCGCTTCTATAGCTTGGAGATTGACTCCACGAACTCTTGCAGCTTCTCTTCGTAGCCGCCTCTTTTCTTTTCGGCTTGTGAGAGCATAAGAACTGCAGAAAACTTCTTCCCGATGGCTGTTTCAAAATCAGGAATGGTCTTTTCGTTGCCCTTGCCACCACCTGAGACAGACATGAAAGCCACCTTGTTGAATTTGTCCTTGTTTTCGAAGATGTACGTTCTAATGGGCGGAGGCATGAGACTTCCCCAAAGGGGACACGCGATTATCACCAAGTCGTAATTGCTGGGGTCTTTCATTATAGAT
The DNA here is from genome assembly GCA_035623315.1 of Candidatus Acidiferrum sp. Lineage (GTDB taxonomy): Archaea > Thermoproteota > Bathyarchaeia > Bathyarchaeales > Bathycorpusculaceae > DASPTR01. The sequence goes on from DASPTR010000002.1 coordinate 10,960, forward strand.
TCGATTTTTGTCATTTCCTTCCTCGTGGCTTGACGTCCACTCTTCAGCCACCCCAAGATGCCCCTGCGGTTAACTGTGTCAACGATCTTCTCTACGTCGCATCCCAGTTTCGCCTGAAGCTCGTTCACCAATTTCTCATTGTTTCCAGTTCGGCTATAGTATGCCGCCAGCACTTTCATTTTCTCACTCTACTCGTCAAGAAATCCATCTTAAGAGTAAATCGAGCATTTAACTTTATCGTGCATGCTCGTCTGAGCAAGCGTGGGTGTCATCGTCCGTCCGCATGAATGCGCAGGTAGGTGTGTCATTGAATTAATAGCTATACCCGGACACACTGGAACAAAATTCCATTTTTCGAGTTCAGCGCGCAACCATGAAGAACTTGACACCACAGTTGAACCTAACCAAACAGCAACAACCCAACCCCAGAAGCGATGAACCCACGCCTGAACCACAAGACGAACCTGCCTAACAAAGCAAAAAAACCTACCTAGTAGGGGGGAGGTGTATCTTCGTATGTTCAAACATCCCAAGATACAGATAAAATCCACAGCGGCCCTGTATGTTCGTATGTTACAGCATCCGAAAATACAGATAAACTAAGAAAACAGAAAACCAGCCCATGATGATGAACTCGTGTATCTTCTAATGTACAAACATCCCAAGATACAGATACTTTTCCATCGCAAAAAACCTACCTAGGAGGGGGGGTAGGTGATGTTCGGATGCACAACATCCCAACATTGCTGACGAACTCTCAGCTCCAAAAAAACCTACCGATGATAGGGTAGGTGTATGTTCGGATGATGCAACATCCCAAAATACAGACGCATTTCCCAGAAGCAGGAACATACTCGATTGCACAACATCTGGATATACAGATAAACTGCAGATGATTGTGGCTTGAAAAATCTTCCTTTAACAGAGCGCGCGTATGTTTGGCTGAAAAC
>DASPTR010000003.1:0-6320 GCA_035623315.1 Candidatus Acidiferrum sp.
GCGCCGATAATTGCACCGATGCCGATCGCCGTGGCATCGAAGAAATTCAGAGTTCTCTTCAACTCCATTTTTGCCACGGCAAATGTTAAAACGAAATTGCTTATAATGGATTCGCCAGCAAGACCCGACTCTCATTCTTCAGGGTGCAGAGCGCGCGCATGTCGTCTTGTCTGATGATCCTTAGTCATCCTGACTCTGATAATTCTGCGGGAAAGCTATCGTTGATGACCGAAAACCATTTGTGTGGAGTGACTGACTTATCGAAGGGAAGAAAGCGAGTGAAGACAAAGATCGATGTAACTGAATTGACGAGTCTAGTGAAGTGCGAACGCGGACGAAGAGGGCGTCAAGATATAATAATGGGCATTCTCCGGGTTGCCAAGCACGGAAGCAAGAAGACGAACATGATTGACAAGGTGAAATTGAGTTCCGCTCAATGCACAAGGTATCTGGAAGATTTGGAGAGAGCAGGCTACATTTCTAAAGAAGGCGCAGTTTGGAGAACGACAGAAAAAGGACTCCAACTTATAGGAGCATGTGAAATCTGCCACAACCTTATGAATATTACGTGACATAAACTTCACAAAACGCAGATTTTTCGGCATTCTCGCAAGTCTTAAGAGCAAGCGTTTGGATGAGTTTAGAGGATCAGCATGAAGAAATCCGTGACCTTGCTCACAATCTTGCTTATATCGTTAAGCGCGATGAGTCCCAACTTGATAAAATACGCAGGAGCATCGAACCCTTTGGTTGTCCCATCTGTTTCTCAGGTTCGCGCTGATGCAAGTTTAGATTCTGCCACTACGACGTTTAATTACACTGTGACTCTCGACACGTCGATGGGCACCATAGTCATCGGGCTGTTCGATGACATGCCTATTACGACCAACAACTTCAAGAATCTGACGTCGCTCGGACTCTACGATGGAACCCTTTTTCACAGAGTCGTTCAGGATTTTGTGATTCAAGGAGGCGACATCGAAGATGAAAAGGGCATCATCATACCAGCTATTCCCGACGAACTTCCGACCAAACACAGCAACGTCAGGGGCTCAGTTGCCATGGCAAAGACAAACCAGCCAAACTCAGCAACGAGCCAGTTCTACATCAACGTCGCCGATAACACATACTTGGATACGTATGGGGGTGGTTACTCTGTGTTCGGACAAGTAACGCAGGGCATGAATGTGGTCGACAACATTAGCAACGTGACTGTAACTACGGATGGCACCGACCGTCCGATTCAAAACGTGACTATTCTCAAGGCGACGCTGTCCAAAGCTGTTCCAGAGTACTCGTTGCCTGCCTATGCAATTTTATTCATTGGAACCACGCTGTTGCTAGCCATCGTTCAAACAAGGCGCAGGAATAGACGCGCACATTTACGTGACGTTCGAACCCCGAAATCAAACCCAATGTTTTGTCTAAGATGCTTGGCACGTAGGTAAAAGTACTATATCGAAGAAAGGCAAAAACCAAGCGCACGCTGCGAATGATAGGTGTTCTCAACGCAAAGACTCCTCCAACACCGCTATGGTCAAAATATCCTGCGCCGGTGGTTATTAAAGAAATGATATGCTGAGACTGCTAAACCAAATAGCAAGGGTCCTCGACTGATGCTGACATTTCAGAAGACAAGGAGAAAGGGTTGATCGGGATAGCGCGCTAGTAGGTCCTTATTTTCTGTATTATTGAGTGAGGAAGAAGACTACTTTTAGGGTGCCATTAAGCGAGTGGAGGTGAGGCAATGCCTGAAAAACCTCGTCCAGTATGTCCATCATGCGGGACGAAAATGAAGAAAGATTCGAACGGTGCATGCCTGTGTCCAAAATGTGGCGTAACTCGTGCGACAAGCGTCATTGGAATACATGCTTAGGCACGCGACGTTTTCATTTAGGTGCAGTCTGCTTAACCTTTTCCATATGAAGTAACGAATGTGGTTTCTAACCCTACTCATATTACTAGTGCTAGGACATACGAAGCGTTGGCCCGAAGAACTTTCATGAAGACGCGTAATTTCTATTCTACGACGCTTCAAAATAAGGAATCAAGGAACACACTCGAAGAGTCAAGTTCTATTCGTTAGTTTGAGAAATCTTTGGCTGTCTTGCGTTTAGTCAAGATGGTCTTCAAGAGTCTCCGAACTTTTCGAAAGGAGGCTTTAGTTTGGAGGGTGCGTTTCTTTGTAGGCTAGTGCACGTTGGATTCTTTTCTTGCCTGATGGGTGGTCGTAGAAGAGGTATTCTATGATCGGGGGAGGATAGGCGTATCTTAGGTTTTGATCGCAGAGTTTCGTCATGGCAGATATGTAAGCGTCAGGTTTTTCCACTAAATCCAGCTCGTATTGGTCGCATTGACCTTCTGCGTGACGGCTGAGCGTGTTTATCAAAGGCACGAGGCAGGCGAATAGCAGGCCCAAAGTCAAAGCTAGCAATGGAAGCGAAGCAACGGAGTCGATGTGCTGTATGCCGAAGAATCCTGACGTACTTTGAAGTACTTGATTCGCTATGAAGAGCAAGAGTAGCAATATTCCCACTAGCAGCGCGGTCATTTTCCAAATGTGCCCATAAACGTGATGTCCGATTTCGTGTCCCATGACGCTTTCAGTCTCTTCTTTCGAAAAGTTCGATAGGAAGGTGTCGCTTAGCAGCATTCTGCGTGTTTTTCCAACACCCGTCAAGGCTGCAGTGGCCTTCTTTGTCTTTGCTCCTGACTTCATCTCGAAGACTCCGATGACTTTTATTCCAGCCTTGTCAGCGAGTTTTGTGAGGCTGCTCAACAAATCCTGATTTTCCAGCCTGGGAAACTTGTAGAAGAGAGGCATTATCAAAACCGGCGCAACATACATGAAAATGACGATGAAGAAAGCCGAAACAAGCCAGATGTAGAACCACCAATAGCTTAGATTGAGCCACATGAAATTGTAGACTCCCTCAGCGAAAAGAAGAACGAGGAACAAAGAGAGAATCGAAGCCTTTACGTTGTCCCAAAGCCATCCGCGCCGGCTTTCAGTTGACAATTCAAACTTGTGTTCCACGACAGACCCGTCATAGAAATCGAAAGGCAGCGAAACAAGCCAGAACGCGCCATAACCAACCAAAACATAGACGAGTACTATCAATGAGCCATTGGAAATGACGGATTGGATCGAATTCTCCAATGCATTAGAGATTCGCAGGCTGAGCACGATCACCCCCAAAACGAGCAGAACTAGGCTTTTGCAGATGGATATCCGTAGCTTGTTGTAAAGATAGTTCTTGGCTTTGTTTTGGATTTCAGGATTGAAGCCATACGATGACTCAGACAATCAAGATCGCCTAGCCGCGTACTGACTCTCTTCAATCTATTCTTTGAACATAGTTGATATTGTTTTCTAGTAATACTTACTTTGAGTCTTAAAAAAGCGATTAGTGAATGGACCTTCAATCGAGAAGAAAACGCATCGGGGAATTTTTTCAGATTGATCTTCTTTTTCTGCAAGTCTCTGGCATGTTTGGTTTCTCCGTTGACCTGATAATGGCGAATGCAACTAAGGTCGCGATCAACATCATAATTAGTGGATATTGAAATTCAGGTGTTATCGGATTCTGATCTCCAGTTACGGTGCCTGATATTCTTCCAGATTGAATAGCCAGCAGGTGGAAGTTCACCGTAGTGATTTGGTTGACGGTGACAGTCTGATCTGTGAAGCCCTGCGTTTGGTATCCGTTGGTCGATGCGGTAACGTTGTAGGTGTCGTTTGCTAGGCCTGTTGAGATAGCGTAGTTGCCGTTCTGATCTGTGGATGCAGTTCCTGACGAGAAGGTGCTGTCTCCGTTCGCAGTGACCTGGACACCTGCTAGAGGTTGGTTGTTGGTATCCATGACTGTTCCTACAATTATTCCCGAGGGTAGCGGGGCAGAAATAGAGAGTTCTAGGTCCACGCCGGAAGTTTCCTGACTAACAACCACGTTTACGTCGGTTGTAGTGTTAAATGCCATCGGTGACATTGATGTTGCTTCGACCGTGTAGTTGGAAGCGGTTCCCAGTCCGCTTACTATCGTGTAGTAGCCGGTGGCATTTGTCTCGCCGCTTCCAAAATAGGTAGGTGCACTAGAAGACGCTGTCACGTTTAGGTTTGCTAGTCCCTGGTCTTCAGGCGTTGTTACTCTACCTGAAATGACTCCAGAGCGTTGCAGGGACAGATCGATCCCGGTTTTCTTGGAACCTGCCGTCACTGGGATATATCCGATCGTTTTTCCTACGTATCCTCGGGGCGAGAATACGCTGATGTTGTAGGTTCCCGTTGCAATATTAGTCAGAATTGAATAGGTCCCGAATATATCCGTCAAACCTGACCCAAAATACGTTGTGTTGCCATAAGAAGGCGACACAGAAACAGACACGTTCGGTATCCCTTGGCCAGTAACGTTGTCAGTAACTTTTCCGAAGACCCCGCCTGAGAGGCTCATGTAAAGAGGTACGCCTGAGGTTTCAGATCCTGCGATTACGGATATGTTGTCGATTTCTGCGTCGAGATAGCCTTGTTGGGAAGCTACTACCGTGTAATTCCCCGCTGTCAAACCGTTAGTTATATTGAATTGTCCTTTATTATCTGTGTATGCGTATCCGAAGCCTCCGGATCCAACAGCAGTTACCAGCACCCCGGACAAGGGAACTCCTGAACTCGCATCGACTACTGTAAAGCTATTTTTCTTGGGTGAAACTAGGGTTGGGAAAGCCGTAAACCGAAGTGCGAAACTGAACAGAAAGGCACAAATCATCATGCTAATGATTTTCCTTCGCAACAAAGACTAGGTTCCGCCTCTCCGGGTCATTCGTTGATTCATGAATATTAAAAACTTGTGTTCGAGTACGGATACGACGACAAGTCACCTTTGCGCGAATGAATCTAAACCAGATTTTGGTTCTAGTGCAAAATAAATGCTTAACCATTTATCAGGCGCGTTATCCCATAGTGCGCAAACAGTAAGCATCGATCTTCGAAAGGAATTGATTAAGAGAAAAAGGATTCTGGAATCGTCCCCGTACGTTGCTTCAACCGAGCTGGAAAAAAGCTCTATTGGAAAAATATTTCTCATGCAAAATTCAAAATTTGACGAATCCTAGGCCCCAGCGATCTGCCCATTTAAGCATGTTGGTCTAAGAAGAACCATAATAGGCTTCGTCCGCACGTGTGTGAAAAAAATCTTCGGGGAAATAGTGACGAAGTGTAAGCATTGAGGCGTTTAGCAGTTCTGTGTCCTGTGCAGCTTTCGTCTGTAAGCTAGCGTAACCAACGTAAGTGGCGTGAGTAGGAGCAGAATCTCAGGTACTCCAAGGAACTCTGGTACGGTAAATTTGTTTGTTGAAGTCAGTTGGAATGATATAGACCAATCTGTCTCGTTAGTTGTCGGATAGGAAAGTGATTCGTTGTTAGTTATGGACAGTTTGGTTAGGATCCCTGTTGCCTGGTCCCAGTAGTAATTCTCTGACAAATAAATGTCCGCATAAGGCGGTTCTGATTCGCTCATTGTTATGTTTAGGTGGTTAGTTGGTCTCGTGCCTGGAATTGTCTCATTTATAATAAAATCTGAGTAATCGCTACCCGTGTAGACGGAATCGCCCGCGTTGAGGTTCGCGGAGATTAAGAAAAACGTAAAGTTTTCGCCGTCGCCTGTGTCTACATCGACCCAACCACTTTGGGTTGTTTCTGTTCCATTGTTGTAATGAGCCAGACCACTGAGCGTTACGTTTGTGCCAGCTACGCTTTCCACTGTACCCATGAACCATGCGGTCCCATTCAGATTGTTCCATTCAGCCGGAGGAGCCGCGGTTGGATCGCTGGAATACCAGCTGAAATTCGCGTTGCCGTACGTAGCCGTGTCTCCGCTGTTTACCCCTGATGTTCTGACAGGGGTTGCAGCTACCGCGCCAGTAATTGTCAACAGCATTGCGACCGTGAGAAGAGCCAATATGATTTTTCCTTTTTCCATATTAGATCGTTAACTACCTCTACGTTTTGAACTTTTATGCTTTACGGAAAAAACTTCAGGGCCTTGAGACATGCTAACACATATCTCTCAACCTTTGTAGAATACCCCCGAAGATTTTATCTTTCGGACAGAAAACATGCTGTACCGCGTTCATGATCAGATTGATCAGACGAAGCTCCACAGCGCGTGAAGAAATGAGAAGGAATGAGTGGGGGATTAAACTTCTTATTGTTGTTTTCTTTTCAGCATGTTCTCCAGGATCGGCTTCATTTTGGCATTTTCAGCTTTGATCTTGTCTTTTCCGAGAGCTTGCATTTGTGCTGTCATTTCTCTGATTACTTCTGC
>DASPTR010000004.1:0-6046 GCA_035623315.1 Candidatus Acidiferrum sp.
GAAAACACAGAGTCAAAATCCTAACAAGGACCACGGGCAACTGGATCGTCGAAGCGTTAGAACCCTTCGAAGACACAGTCAACCACCAAACGATACGAGTCAAAACAAAAGAAAGACGAATAGTTCGCCCTAACCTTCTCCACAAGCAACGAAGCCTACCCCCGGCCATCAAAGAACACACATACGAGCTAAAGATGGAAAAAAAACTCGGACAAATCGTCCGAGAGAAAAAAGAGAAACCTGATCGCTGAACTTAGATTCGCGGGGGCTTTCTTGCAGAAAGAACGAGTCGGTTTGCCCCCTAAATCGCATGCTGTACATTGGCCAATTATCTTATGAACAAGACCGCGTGGATGGACTAACGAGCATCAGAATTGCTCGACTCCTCTCGCAATCCTGTTCGACTCGGATTCCATTTCATAAGACTAGAAACCAAGTCTCTCATTCTCTCGAATCAAAGGGTTTTTCATCCCCCAATCTACAAACCAAGAAGTGGCGCCCTGGCCGGGATTTGGACCCGGATCAGGTCACAAACGCTGTTCTGTGGTGTCCTGCGGGCGACAGCCGCATATACTACTCCGACGTTGACGCTGTTTTCGTCAACGCGACCGGACTATACTACCAGGGCTATCTATTCGGTCCGGGCGCCGAAATGGATAGGTGAAGAAACACCATATTAACTTTGTCTCAGCAGAAACGCTTTGCCTTTGACAAACGATCTAAGGCTAAAAGAGCTGGACTCTGCTTCAACAAGTCGAACCGATTTCAACATGTCCTTTTTCAGCCAAATAGTCGACCAGTGCCTGCTTCCAGCTTCTTATCCGCATTCCATGGTTGGAAAGCTTCGCACTCTTCAGCGCTGAAAAACTTGGCCGTGGAGCTTTTCCTGGCGAGGGGCTTGTTTTTATGGGCGTCAAAGTAGGCCTGAAACCTGTAAGGTTCAGTATTGTCTTGGCGAATTCGAACCATGTGCAGCATCCCTTGTTTGACGCGTGGTAAATTCCATATGGCAACTGCTTACGCAGGATGTTCTCTATTGTCACTGCGGCGTCTTTCGTGTACGTAGGGCTCATCCACATGTCGTCTACAACGCTGATCGGTTCATCCTTCTTGGCTTTCGCAATCATCGTCTCCACGAAGTTTCCTCCTTTACCGCTTGAACCGGCTACGCCGAAGAGGCTCGCGACTCTCACGATGTAATGTTTAGGATTCTGTCTGGTGAAGAGTTCGCCTGCAAGTTTTGAAATTCCGTATGCATTGATTGGACAGGTCACATCATTCTCGGCGTAAGGCCTATTCTTGAACCCGTCAAAAACGTAGTCCGTGCTTATGAACACGTCCGCAGCTTCAATCTCCTTCGAAATTATCGAGACATTCCTAGCTCCTAAGGCGTTTACCGAAAATGCCTTGAGTGGTTCTTCTTCACACTGGTCCACCTTGTGTAGAGCTGCAGTATTCACTATGATGTCAGGTCGGATATCCTTCAATTTAAGGCAATCGTCGTAATCTGAAACTTCAATGTTCTGATGAGTTAAGCCGACAACTTCGTGCCTCTCTCCCAGAACTTTCATCAGGTCTGTGCCAAGCTGTCCGGTTGAGCCGATCACAATTATTCTCATAGCAATGCCCCGTTGATCTCCACGTCTTTGAGAAATGCTTGCATCTCCAAAAGATGATGATACCATTTGACAGTGATCGTTCTGAGATCGTCCGGGTTTAGCTTGCCCTCCTTGAGAGCTTCAAAAACTTCTTTTGATCCTTCCTTCGGCCCAAAGACGGTCCTATAGCCTAACGTCTTCCGGATTTTCTCGAAGCTCACCTTGTAACTCCTCTTGTCTGGCGAACCATACCACTCATAGTTGAAAGGCAAATCGATGGAATCTGCAATAAGCTTAGCCAAATTGAAGACCTGAAGGTTCTGCTCATCGCTGCCAACGTTGAAGATCTTGCCGTTCACCAATTCATTATCCGATTCCAACACTTTGATAAAAGCATTGGACGTGTCCCTCACGTGTACAAAGGGTCGCCATTGATCACCATCTCGCATGATCGGTACCTTACCGTTTCGGAAAAAGCCTAAAACCATGCCGTTGATCGCAAGATCAAACCTCATCTTCGGCGAAAAACCATAAACCGTTGCCTGCCTAAGTGCAGTCACGCTAAAGGACTTATCTGTCAAGGGCAACACTTCTCTCTCTGCCAAGACATTTGCCTTTGCATAAGTCGTCAACGGGTTCAAAGCAGACTCTTCAGTCAAAGTGCCCTCCTGAAAACCGTAAACGCTACATGTACTGGCCAAAACGTACTTTTTGACTTTGTGTTTCTTCGAAAGGGCAGCTACTCTTGCCCTTCCTCTATCGTTGATTTCAAGCGTTTTCTCAGGGTCAAGCTCACCACTTGGATCGTTAGAAATCGAAGCTAGATCAAATACTGCATCTATGCCTTGCAAAACCTCTGGTTCAAACCAGCGTATATCAGCTTTGATCAACGTTATTTTGTCCGCTATTTGCTTGATTGAATCCGTCCCGAAGAAGAGCCTGTCCAAGCATGTTACCGTGTGACCTCTTTCGAGGAGAGCTCTTGAAAGAATTGAACCTATGTATCCTGCTCCACCTGTGACCAGGACCTTCACGATTTTAGCCTCTTATTTATGCGGAGGAGCAAACCAATCCCAAGGTTTGCCGACGCGCTGATCGTTTTTTTTGCCATTTATTTCAGTGGGAACAATCGTCATGTCGTTCCAAGGTCTTCGGATCTCGTCAGGATCCTTATAATCATAGAGCTTTGTTACGAAGTATACGGTCAGCGACGGCTCGTTACTGAGGGTCTTTGTTCCATGTAGATATTTGCCAGGTATCCTAACCAGCGTGGTTCTGTCGCCGCTGGCTATGACTTCGGCTAATTTGCCAGTTTCCTCTTCGTAGGCGCAGATTTTCATGGCTCCTTTGAGAACCAGAAAGTAATCTATTTGGCCTCTGACATGTTTGTGCCAGGCTCTGATGACGTTTGGATAACTGAAGCTGACGTTTGCTTGGACTATCCTATCATTTTCAAGTAGTTCAAACCAATCTTCTCTCAATGTCTCGGCGAAAAAACCTCTTTCGTCTGGAAGGACGTTTATTTCCTGTGTTCTTAATCCTTTCAGCGCGAATTCTTTCATGTCTTCACCTCAGTTTCTTTTTCTTGTTCATCAGAAATATCGGCTGATTTAAAAAACTATTCAATAGGCACGTCCGTAGTTGCCATGGTTGATCGTTTTTCTCATGCTTCGACTTCTGAGTAATCTCCAATGTGAAGTCTTAGCGTTCGGTTCTTATGATTCTTCGTCACTTTAGCATTCTTGCCAATCAGGCTGTCTTCGAGCCTATCCACATCTTTTATCACTGCACCTTCCAGCGTCACACAATACTCAACGCTAGAGTTTAGGACTTGCGAATTGTCGCCTATGCTTGTGTAGGGTCCGATGAAAGAACTTTCTATAAGCGTTCTCTTGCCTATGGCACATGGTCCCCTGATGGTGCTATTCACTATTTTCGCGTCAACGTCAACGCTGACTCTTCCTTCAATGATGCTTTTGTCTACATTTCCGCGTATGTCTCTCTTGACGTACTCATCAAGAATTTTCGCGTTTGCAGACAGTATGTCATCCTTTTTTCCAGTGTCTAGCCACCAAGACTTGAGCAGTTCGGCTTTCACCTTGAATCCCATGTTAATCATTTCTTGCAAGGCGTCAGTGATCTCAAGCTCCCCTCTCCATGAAGGTTTGATTCTCTCTATGGCCTGATGAATTTTGTTAGAAAAAACGTATGTGCCGACAATTGCTAGGTTGCTCAGTGGTTCCTTGGGCTTCTCCACGAGGTAGGCAACTGAGCCCTTCCCGTCCAAGACTGCAACGCCGAATCTGGCGGGATCCTCGACTTCCTTCAGCAGGATGAGAGCGTCTAACTTCTCATGATCAAATCTTTTCACAAGATTTACGATACCCAAACCCTGGAGGTTGTCTCCCAAACACATTGCAATGTCATCGTTTCCGAGGAAATCTCTGGCAGTCTTCACAGCGTGGGCAAGGCCAAGAGGTTCCTGGAGGATATAACTAACGTTCAAACTCCACTTTGATCCGTCCTTTACGTATTCTTTTACGTGGTTTCCTGTTTCAGGGGTGATTACCACGCCAACATCGACAATGCCCGTCTCTGCAACCTGATCTAGAACGTATCCTAGAATGGGCTTGTTTGCCACTGGTATGAGTTGTTTTGCCAAGGTGAAAGTCAAGGGTCGTAACCGAGTTCCTTTGCCTCCGCTTAGGATTAGTGCCTTCAATTCAAACGTCACCGCTAAGACTAGAGGGTTTCAGATTGTCTTTTAAGTATTCTTGAACTCTTCCTTTCAGGTTTGCAGGTGGCTTATGTGGTCGAAAACCTCTGTTTTCAGCTATTTTTTCCCCTGGCGTAACCTTCGAGGACATCGTCAGCCGTCTTTGGCTGATCCTTTTTCTGCTCGAAAATGCTGGATTTCTGCATTTCTTTCAAGTACCAAGATCGCTTTCTATCGTGGTAAAAAGTAAGAATGAAACCTGTGGCGGCCATTAGAAAGCCTAGTAATGCCAGAATGGGCCCTAGTGCAATGGAAACTGTGAGGGGTTGCTGCGTCAGGAAGAGAAGGAAGTTGGGTCCTCCAAGTATCATGATCGTCACGATCAATCCTCCGATCGAGATGTTTATGCCCAGAATCACTATTAGAAAAGCAAGAATCTCATTATGTGCACTCTCAGCAGCTTTTTGCTGGAGCCAATCTCCGTAGGACAACAGTACCACTGCCATGTCGCTAGAGGCGCTCTTCATTATTGTGGAGACTTTAGGTAAAGTGTTGTGATTTTAGAATCGTGATTCAGAATAAAGAGCTTTAAGCGTGGGCACTTGCCGTTTATTCTCTTTTTTTCTTGTGCTTTCTGATCACGGCTACTGAGGGTTTCTGTTCTGAGTGCTTGATCTTTGCGTTTGGGAATAATCTTTCTAGCTCTCTGTGCACTTTTGCGACGTCTACATTTCCGTAGGTCTTCACATTCACGATTGCTTCATCATTTTCGTCGTAACCGAGGGCTACTGCGTATCCAGAGCCTATGTCGACCTTCGCAGGTTTGACGGCGAACCCTGCCTCTTCCAAGTCGAATGCAACGGTATTGTCTTCGCGTTTTATCTTACGTTCGGTCAAACGGCCACCTCTTAGCAACGATGAAAAAACTGAATTAAAGCATTGTGAACGAAGAATATTGAGCGTGCGTTCGGATTCAGGATCTGCTTTTCCGAAACAGTGTTTGAGGCTTGCTTCTACGGCAAGACGTGCTTGCTTGCGATTCAAAGGATGTAGCTCAAGTTTTTTATATGGTGACACACTCATTAGGCGTTGAGAGGGAAGTGGTTTGGAAGCTTACATATTGATTAACACGGAGGCAAATGCGTTGTGGCAGGTGGCCGAAGCAGCTTTGAAGGTTGAAGGCGTGAAGATTGCTCACGCGGTGACTGGGCAGTTTGACGCTGTGGTCTTGGTACAGTTTCCCAAGATGGACCAGTTTGGTAAGATAATTGAGAGAATTCAGCATTTGAAAGGCGTGCTTAGAACTCAAACTTTGATGACTATTCCACGGCCTGTTAGAGAGTAACCATCGGAAACAATCATGAGGTGCTGGGCAGTCCTGGCAAAGGTGCGGAATATTCGGAACAGGCAGCCTTGTGAACGGCTGAACTGACGGGGGATTCCGTTTAAGCTCGTTAAATTTTGGACTAGAATCGAGGGAGAATAATTCTAGGCTCGGTAAATCGGTTTGATCTTGCTGCTAGAGTCTTAGGGGGTCAGCACTGCTCGGCCGTTGATTTCGCCTTTCTTCAGTTTTTGGAGGACGTTGTTTGCGTCTGATAGGTTGTACACTGTTGCCTTTGCCTGCACTAGGCCTTGGGAGGCGATTTTGAGGACGTTCTGCATGTCGATTCTGGTTCCGATTGCTGTTCCTTTGACGGTGATTTCTTTGTTGAAGGGAAAATCATGAAGG
>DASPTR010000005.1:0-13237 GCA_035623315.1 Candidatus Acidiferrum sp.
CTGGAATCATTGGGGCCAGAGTCGTCATCGCCCACCGTTCATATTCAAATGAAACAGGAATAAAAAGATATATCGTTCGGGCATTTCAGTGTCTGAGAGAATGTTGAAACAGATTTTAGTCGTTCCGTTGGCTGGGGAGAGTTTCGGCGCGAGATCCATGTGTACGTATGTTGAGACGCCCAACGTGAAAATACTCTTAGATGCTGGAGTTTCGCTTTGTCCTAACCGTTTTGGTTTACCGCCTCATCCTGAAGAGTTCAGGGTAATTAGTGATTGTCGTAGGAAGATTGCTGAGGCTGCTCAAGAAGCCGATGTCATTACTTTGAGCCACTATCATTTTGATCATCATACGCCATCCTACGAGGACTGGTTGAGTCAATGGACGGAGGAGACTGAGACGGCTAGACAGATTTATTATGGCAAGATTGTCCTTTTGAAAAACCCTAGGGAAATGGTCAACTCTAGTCAGAGGCAGAGGGGGTGGATGTTTCAGAAAACTGGAGGAAGCTTCGCGAAGGAGCTTGAGGTTGCAGATGGAAAGAGTTTCGAATTTGGAGATACGGAAATCAGGTTTTCGGAGCCCGTTTTTCACGGACCTGAAAACTCGTTCTTAGGGTGGGTTCTCATGGTCACTGTTCAGTATGGGGAGGACGTGTTCATGTTTGCGCCTGACGTTCAGGGTCCGATTTGTTCGAGAACACTGCGATTGATTCTCGGCGAAAAGCCTGGGCTTCTGATGCTGGGAGGGCCGCCATCTTACTTGGTCGGATTCAAGACTGATGAAGAGCAAGTTCGGACCGCGCTCGATAATCTGGGAAGAATCGTTGAGTGTGTTCCTACGACGATCTTGGAGCATCATCTCTTGAGGGACGAGAATTGGAAGGAGAAGTCGACGGACGTTTTCTATCGAGCCTTTGCTTCTGATCATACGGTCTTGACTGCGGCTGAATTTCTAGGATTACGGAACCGGTTCTTGGAAGCGTCAAGAAGGAAGCTGTTCATCGAATATCCGCCTTCCAGAGAGTTCGAAAAATGGATGAGGACCAGTGTTGAAGCGAAAAAGCGTTTGAGGCCTCCTCTGTGAATTTTGAAGCGTGGTTCCAGCTTTTCCTTAGGCTGCGATCCCGTTAGCGACTATGCTTTTCTGGTCTTCTTTGATGTGTCCTATCATGTTTTCGATCATTTCCTTCTGGGTTGTGAGGGCGCCGACGGTGTGGTGGGTTCCGCCTGTTAGTTTGGCTATTTGTTCTGTGACTAGGAACCCGTATGATTCTCGGCCCATGATGTGAGGGTTCGTGTTGATGGCTATCATGTGGATGCCTTCGCGTTTAACCATTTTTGACATGGAATAGACGTCTTTGACGGCGATGTCCTCGTATTCTCTGACGGCGGCTAATGACTCATCTATTTGGCGTATCTCGCCGGTTTCCATGCTTCTCTTGAGCGGAATGTTGGCGCTGCCATCAGTGACTAATACCATGACTGGAATGGTTGAGGGATCTCTTCGCGTTGCCTCTTTCAGTGTTTCTAAGCCTTTGTGGATTCCTGCGGCTAGAGGGGTGAAGCCGCTGATGTGCATGTTCACGAGCTTGTTTGCTACTACTCTCAGGTTTGTTATGGGATGCTGGATTGTCACGGCGTCCAGACCTTTTAGGGCCACTATGCCTACGCGGTCTCTGCTTCGGTAGGCGTCGCTGTGGAGCTTGAGCAATGCTTCTTGGACGGCTTCGAGGTTGTACAGCATGGATCCGCTGAGGTCGATGACAAAAACCATGGTCAACGAGGCCCTGCCTGATCTGAGTTTTTGTCGTATGTCTTGGTAGGAGATGTTGATTGCCGTGTTTGATGGTGTTTCGCGGTCTCTTTGTCTTCGTGCTGCTTGACGTATGGTTGCTGAGATGTGAATGTCTGTGGGTTTTTCGCGTGGGATTTCCCAGCTGTATGGTCTACCCCGGCCGAGGGTTGTGATCAACTGTGGGCGCCTTCCAGTTAGCGTGTTCCTTTTTTTCGGTTTGGTTTTTGTCATGTTCAGGAGATACTTTGAGGGAGATGTGACCTTTTCTTTGAGGCTTGCGAGGAGTGGGAAGCCTTGATTGACTTCCATCTTGTTTGCTACTTCGCTTACTGTTGGATACGCTTTTTTTTGGCTGGTGTCGCCGCTGGCTGTCTCCTCGTAGGTTTCGCCTCGAAGCTTGTTGCTGCCGAATTGGAGGGCGTCGGTTGCGGGGGCGTTGTTTGGGCTTTTCTTTAGTCTTTTGCCTATTCCCCAGACTCCGCCAGTGAATCTTCCTAGAAGGAAGTTTAGTTCAAGCTTGGCTCTTTGGATTTTCTTAGTTGCGCTCTCTTTGTCTGCGTCTTCATCTTCTTGTTTTGTCGCGTCTTCTTTGACCCAGATGGCTGCTTTGCCCTCGAGTGATTTTCTCTTGTCCATTTCTTCTTTTGTTTTTTCTCCTGTCTTTTCGAATTTGAAGAGGTTCTTTGCTGAGGCTTGGAAGACTTCTGCTATTTCTTGGGAGGTTGCGGCTTCAACGAATCCGCCTTGTCTTGTTCTGTGGCTTAGGGCTAATTCTGCTGCTACTAGGACATCGTTGAATGTTACTTGGGTTCTGTTTTCGAAGGCGGCGAGGGTGGCGGCTGATTTTGCGATGATTATGTCTGGTCTTAGTCCGTCGACTTTCAGGTCTAGGCAGGCTTTCGAAATGCTTTTGAGTATTTCTTCGGGGAGGATCACTTTTGGTAACGTGTTTCTTGCTTGTTGTATTCTGCTTCGAATTTCTTCTTGTTTGGGTTTGTATTTTTCGTAGAAGCTTTCTGGGTCTGCTTCGAATTCCATGTTTCTCTTGATTATTTCGACTCTGTTTTCTATGGTGGTTATGTTTTCAACGTTGGTTGATAGTGGGAATCGGTCGAGGAGTTGTGGTCGGAGTTCTCCTTCTTCTGGGTTCATGGTGCCTATGAATATGAATCTTGATGGGTGGCTGACTGAGATTCCTTCTCTTTCCACGACGTTCCATCCTGTTGCGGCTGCGTCGAGTAGGTCGTCTGCTATGTGGTCGGGGAGAAGGTTGACTTCGTCTACGTAGAGGACGTTCTGGTTTGCTGTGGCCAGTATTCCGGGCTCCAGGGCTAGTATTCCTTGTTTTATTGCTTTTTCGACGTTTAGGCTGCCGATGAGTCTGTCTTCGGTTGCGCCTAGGGGCAGTTCGACGATGGTCATGTTCCTTTCTTCGACGGTTTGGTTTTCATTGTGTTTTTCGCTGCAGAGTGGGCACATGCTGGACGGGTCATCTGGGTTGCAGTTGAAGGGGCAGTCTTTGATGACTTTTATTTTGGGGAGTATGTCTGCCAACGAGCGTACGATTGATGTTTTTCCTGAGCCTTTGGGTCCTCTTATCAGTACTCCGCCTATCTTGGGGTTGATTGCGTTGATCAGGATGGCTAGTTTAAGCTGGTCTAGCCCGACTATGGCTGAGAATGGAAAGACTAGTCTCTTCTTTTCCATGGGCCTTGCAGCTCTATCCACTAGTAATAAACCATGCTTGGCATTTAGTCTTTATGATTTCGTCGGGCCTAATCCTACTCGTATGCTGTTGCAGCGAATCAATATCTCACGGAGGATCCTGAGCTTTCGGTTTTGATTAGGGTGTCAGCACTGATCTGTTGTCTCTACGTGTTTGCGGATTTGGCGAAGTCTGATTTGCAGTTCTGGACGTGCAAGAATCTGGCATGTTTCAATTCTTTGGTGCGTCTTTTCAGTTCACTAGGATAATTCGACCGCGGTTTTGGGATGTTGTACATCCGAACATGCGCCTACCCCCTATCATCGGTCGGTTTTTTCGCGGTAGCAAACTATCTGTATCTTGGGATGTTACAACATACGAAGATACACCTACCCCCCTCCTAGGCTGTTTTTATCCTTTGGTGCTTCTTTGTAGGTGTTGAGTCTCGACTGTGTTGTGAGGTGTTTGATGATGTTCGTCGATGGTCTTGTTGTAGTTTAGTCTAACGGCTGGTTGGAAACGTTTATATTGTGTCTTGATATGCCATATTCACTTCAGCGGGTTGTGTTGGTATGAAGGAAAAAAGTGTGAAATCGAAGCGGGAAGTTGAGGGTCTGGAGTTTGGTGTGCTTGCGGATGATTTTTTCGTTTGTCAGCTTGTTTTGCTGAGAAAGGCTTGTTGAATCAGATCGTTACGGGTCTCAGGTTTGATCTGTGAGGCTTTGGGGCAGGGATTTCGTTAAATAGATTCTTTTCTGTGCTTTGTTTGTTTGATGTAGGTAATGGTCTTATTGGCAGGTAAAGGATATATCGCGGTGAGCGTCAGGAGTGGCATTGTTGAGAGTAAGGGCGAAATTTTGTGCCGTTGGTTGATGATATAGTTAGGCTTAAGAGGGAAAAAAGGGCTATCATTCTGGCTCATAATTATCAGCGTCCTGAGATTCAGGATATCGCTGATTATGTGGGGGATAGTATTGAGTTAAGTAAGAAGGCTATGGATGAGAGAGAGGCGGAGTTGATTGTTTTCTCTGCTGTGGATTTCATGGCTGAGTCTGCGGCTATCTTGAACCCTAGGAAGAAGGTTGTGTTGCCGACTCTTGGGGCACGGTGTCCGATGGCTCAGATGCTTACGGTTGACGAGGTTAAACGTGCAAAGACTTTGCATCCGAATGTTCCTCTTGTTTTGTATGTTAACAGTTTGGCGTCAGCCAAAGCCTGTTGTGACATATGTTGTACGTCTGCCAACGCTGTGGCTGTGATTGAGTCTTTGACCGCGGACACTGTGCTTTTTGGGCCTGACCGAAACTTGGCTGAGTACGTTGGGGAGAAGACGGGGAAGACTATTATTCCAGTTCCTGAGTGGGGATTCTGTCCAACTCATCTGCTGTTTCAGCCTGAAGATGTTCAGATAATGAGGATGCAGTATCCGGACGCGCTTGTCTTGGCTCATCCTGAGTGCAACGGTGAAGTGCGTAAGTGTGCGGACTTTGTGGGAAGCACTTCTCAGATGTGTCGTTATGCGCGAGAAAGCAGTGCTAGAAGATTCATTATCGGCACTGAAGAGGGGCTTCTGCATCGTTTGCGGAGGGATAACCCTGGAAAGGAGTTCTTGCTAGCCTATGAGGGAGCCGTTTGTCCAAACATGAAACTGAATACTCTTGACAGGCTACACGCGGCCCTCAGGGAAGAGAAGTATGAGGTTAGAGTTCCCGAATCGATAGCAAGAAGAGCTCGAAAGGCTCTTGAAAGAATGCTAGCGCTGAAAACTTGACGTGTCGGATTGAACAGTGTCGGTTTTAGGGCTAAGACTTAGGGTTGGATGCCCAAACTAATGTGTAATTTGTCTTGGGTTGATCAAGGCATGCTGGACCTAGAAATCGCCAAGGAAAGAATTCGTCATGAGGACTTAGGGCTCTCCGTTGTCAAAGATGGTAGTGTGGTGTACGAGTCAGCTTCACGTGGGCTTTTCGGCCTCCTTGAAGCTATCGACAAGAAACGAACGGTACTTAAGGGAGCTTCGATTGCCGACAGAGTTGTTGGGAAGGCGGTCGCGCTCCTATGCGTCTACGCTGGGTTTGAAGCCGTGTACGCGATTACTTTGAGCAGGGAAGCGAAGAGATTTCTTGATGACCATTCAGTACATTGTGAATTTGACGGCCTAGTGGATGCAATATTGGATGCCAGACAAGTGGACAAGTGTCCTTTTGAGAAGCTCGTGGCGGACATTTCGAGTCCCACAGCTGCTTATGAAAAGGTCATATTGCTGTGTAAGCGTTTGCAACGTGACGGTTGACGTTGAAGGGTGTGGATAGAACGGTTTATATCAAAGTAGAATCAAAAATTCGATGTAAGCATAGTAACCCTTGATGTAACGGAGACATGTGGAAGATGAGTGCAAAACCAGTTCATGTTAATGATTCAAACTTCGGCGACACCATCGCGAAGAATTCGCTGGTCTTGATCGACTTTTGGGCGGCTTGGTGTGGCCCATGTCGAGCGTTGGCTCCGACAGTTGAGGATCTGGCTGGACAGTATGCTGGTAAGATTCTTGTTGGAAAACTTAACGTTGATGAGAACCCTTCGACGGCTGAGCGCTTTCAGGTCTGTAGCATCCCCACTTTGGTGATGATAAAGAACGGCAAAGAGGTTGACAGGGTCGTGGGATGCGTGCCGAAAGATAATATTGAGATTATGCTGAAGAAACATATGGAGTAGTGAAGCAGTTGAACATTTCAGAAGGCAGAATGTTAGGTGCGCTTTTGCTTCTTTTGGGTGTTTCGATGTTCGCGGTAGGTGTCTACACAAACCAGCTGAACGCGTTGATCCAACTGCTGAAAACTTCTTTTAGGATCTTCTGAGTTTTCTGATTGAGGGTTGAGAAGGGCCACATGTTCTTTTCCGCGTTTTGTCATGTCTTGGTGAAAGCTTCAAATAGAATTTGACTTATTGTTTTTCGGTGGATTGTGTGGGTTCAAGTGATGTGGATAGTTTGATTTCAGAAAGAGAGGCAATAATTGAAGTGGCTAGACTTATGCTTGTGTCCGCCCGAACTGCTCCAAAGTCAGGTGGGGTGGATGATATTGTTACCTTGGTCGTTTGTGGAGAGAAAAAGGATGCTATCGCGGAGGAGATGGAGCGGATCGGAGAGGAACGGCAGCTTGATTGGTTCAAACGAGACGCAAAGAATGTCAGAGATTCTGAGGCTGTTGTTCTCATAGGTGTGAAGGGTAACAGGAGTTTCGGACTTGATTGTGGAGCATGCGGGTGTAAGACATGTAAAGAATTTCAGGAAATGCAGGGGGAGAAAGGTAGAGATTTCGTGGGGCCAACGTGTCTATTCAAAGCTTTAGATCTGGGGATAGCCCTGGGCTCAGCAGCGAAGACTGCAAGCTTGCTGAACGTTGACAATCGGATAATGTACCGAGTTGGCACGGCTGCGTTGCAGCTAAAAATGCTTCCAGAGGGAAACGTCATAATGGGGATACCTGTTTCAGTCAAGGGTAAGAGTATTTTCTTCGATCGTAAGTAAAAAAAGTAGCGAGCACGTTTGGCATGCGCGTTCGTAAATCCCTTGTTAAGTATGATTTCTCGATGGTGGGTTCATGCAATATTCGGGCTAAACACTCGGGGTAGAACCTTTGTTCTACGCGCCAAACATGATCAAAACACATTGTAGAAATGTCTTTGACGAGCGGCACAAGTTATCTGAGGGACAAATTCCTTGGCAACCTTGTGCATATCTTTAGCTTTGGTTCTTTGTTTTTTCATACATTTTTTCGAGTGTCCATCTGATGCTGGACTTCAACTCTCTCATGCGTTCAGCATCAGCATTTCTGATGCATATCTCACGGATTAAGTCTCCCTCTTTGACGATGCTGTATGACAGAGCGTTGTCTGGCGGCAATTGTCCTGCCTTGACTAGTTCATTATCCCTTTCCTGCATTTTCATTAGGACACGTTCTACTAGAAATTGATTGAATGGTGGAGTGCCTATGTCAAAATTCTTGTCCGCCGAAGGCAGGGCACGCAAAGAATTCTCCGTCATGTAAAGCACGGCCAGCAACTCGCCTGAAGCGCTTTTTAGCTGCGTTATGTTCTCCGAGGCGACCGGTTCGGGGACGGTTTCCTCAGGCTCAACAGTGTACTCTTTTTCTGGCGAACCTGTTTGAGTTGCGCATGGTTCTCGGATGGAATCAGCTCGTCTGAATCCTTTTTCAAGCAGTATTGAATTCACGATTTCAAGCGTGGCCTGCAAATCCTTAAGCTCGGTTTCAAGGTCTTCTATTCTCTTGGTGAGTCTGACTTTGAAATCAATGAGCTTCTTCGTTTTTTCAGCATCTTGAGACATTTCCCGTCACAGGGATGATACTTTATCGAATCTCCTTTATCAAACCTTTGAAAAACAACGAAGGCTAGGCCAATCGTGTAACGGTGCAATCGTCGCGTAATGTTACAGAGGCTCCGGGAGAAGGAAAAGAGTGTAGCTTGACTTTTAGTTCATTCTGAAGGAATTCCTCGAATTCCTTGAAGACAGGGCTGTCTGTTTGATTCAATTTACCGCAGATGTTTTTTCCTTCTTGGAAGCTGCTTAAATCATAAAGTGCAATCTTGCATGATAAGACAGGGTTTTCAAGAACGGTTTTAGCTAGGGCTTCAGAGGGGATTTCTGAAAACAGCCATGCAGTGTAGGAAGATTGAACGACCCTATATGTCAAGCCTTCCTGAACTGTACACTTGTTGTTCGTTGCTATTTTCTTGAATGAAGTAGGATGAATATTCCTAACCCACACGAAGTTATGGTATTTATTCTTGACCTCGACCCAATCTTCAGTTTCAGTTGTCTTCCAGCCCCGACGTCCACACATGTCTTTGAACCTTGTTAGAATTTCCCACAGGCCGGACACTTTCATTTTCTATCCTCAAGGTTCATGTGATATTGTGTTCTAGAACTATCTTCTATAGTTACTGCCACAGATTTAAAGTTGTTTGTGGTATTTGATGTCAAGATGTTAATGACGTGTCAGTATTGCCGAACAATTACCGAAAATCAACCATAAATCCGACAAATATACGGAATTCCTAAATCAGACCAAGCGTTCTGCGAAGGCAATGGGTGGGCAACGGCTTTTCAGAGTATTGCGACAAAAAACGATAAATCCAAACAGATCCTTTGTATCAGATGAGGCTACAAATACCCTTGAAGGTTAAGAACAACGTTGCGATCCTTGATGCTACTGATGTCAGGATCTTACAAGCTCTGCAAAAAAATGCTAGGCAGACGTACACAGTTATTGGTCGACAGTTAGGTACGGCTCATTCAACTGTTTATGATCGGATCAAGAAGATGGAGCAACATGGGATAGTGAAGAGATATACGGCCTTGCTTGATCCTGAAAAAACGGGGGTCCGAAACGTAATGGCTATGATAACTGTCTATACTGACCCGAAGGTCACTGAGAAAGTTGCGCAGAAGCTTTCTGAGGCTGTTGAAGCGTTGGAGGTTTACACGTCTCTTTCGGAGGAACTGCAGATAATGGCCAAAATAGTGGCAGATACACAGGAAAGCCTGCACGAGTTTATAGCTAACTTTGTTGCCCCAATGCCTGGTGTACTCAGGGTTCGCACGTCAATAGTAACAAAAAAGTTTAAGGAGGAGCAACTCTCGATGCTAGACCTGGGAAAAGTTAACATTTATAAAAGAAGCATCTAATATAAATGAAAGAATAAGGTGAAGACTAATTATGTCCAAAGGCCTGAAAATAGTTCCGAGAGAGAAGGCATTCTACTTTTTCACGTCAATCGGCAACTACACAGGAGCCAGTGCGTTGTCGCTGAAGGAGTTCATGGAGAAGATAAATGAAGTAAACGTCAAATCTCTCGAGTTTCACCTAGGTCGAGGAGATTTTGAAAAATGGGTGAGCGACGTTCTACAGGATACAGAGCTGGCTGGAGACATCCGGAGACTTCAGAAGCTCAATCTTTCCGGCGAAGCTCTGCGTAACCAGCTATTTCTGACAGTTTCAAGGCGACTGAAACGTCTAGCAGTTTAGCTGAGTCAACTTGCAGTTCATGATCTGCTCGATTCATGCCTTCAACATCAATGGTTTCTGAGTTTAGCGTGCCCTTGGATAACGCGCCGCTTACAGTTGTCTTCTCGTTATAGTTTGGAATGTGGTAATTTGCGGTTTCATTGTTCGTTGGGAAAAATTGCATTTGGCTGGGACCGAGCGGTGATTGTTGCGGTGGGATTTTGGAGACTGCTTGTTGTATAGTGTTGTTTTGGTCGATTAGGTAGTTGAGCAGCATAGCTGTTGCTCCATCGTTGCTGGAGGCCTCGATCCAATTGTTCCAGCTTATGATAGCTCTGGCACCTTTTTCTTGAAGCGCTTCGGCAGTTTGAGTGTACCCTGTTTCTAATCCATTGCAGCTCATCAGGATTATGACAGTATCATTGAACCTGCCAGTCATCGTTTCTGAAATGAATTTTGGAGTTATCGCCCAATAGAATGTCGGATCAC
This sequence comes from Candidatus Acidiferrum sp., assembly GCA_035623315.1. GTDB lineage: Archaea > Thermoproteota > Bathyarchaeia > Bathyarchaeales > Bathycorpusculaceae > DASPTR01. Next base: position 10,019 of record DASPTR010000005.1, read on the forward strand.
CTTCGATATCGCAGAGGGTTAGTTTGTTTGCCATGTACAATGATGTATAGTCGGACGTTGCATTATTTTCGGTAGTGGAAATGGCGACGTACCCTGATGGATCGATAGCAGAATGTGCCCTCCAAATTATTAGTTTGTAACCTTCGGACGCCAATTTTTCATAATTATCAACCGTAGCATTATCTGAGTAATAGTCAACTTCAGAGAAATACTCACGCAACAATGTTGCAGTCGCATTTACGAAAGTCTGGTTCGGATAGCGAGAACTGTAGGTCAAGTCAGAACTACTCAGCTGATCAATTATAGCAGCCTTTGGGGTACTGCTGTTTGGTTTCTGCTGGTTAAAAGAAAGCGCAGCGCCGACGACAATTATAATGGCGGCGATCACGACAACTACGTAGATCGTTTTCTTTGAAACTAGACTTTTGACGGTCATTTCTTTGCTCTCAGGTGCGATCCAGACTCGTCTTTAGTTGATCTGGGACTAACAGAAAAATAGAGAAGTGGGGTTATTTTCTTTTGCGTTTCCTCAGGCTTAATGCTAACCCAAATAATGCAACGATCCCGATGTAGGCTATGGCAGGTGTTGTCGGCGCTGGCTGAGTGAATGAGATTGAGTATCCGCCTATCGGAGTGCTTGGAACCATGACTCTTGCAAGGGTTGAGGAAGCAGTGTTGTTGGCGGCGTCCGTGACTTGCAGGTAAACGAAGTAGGTGCCTGTTGCTGCTGGAGTGAATGTCCATGTGCTTGATGTAGCTCCCGGGACGGCAATACTGTCGAGGAACCATTGATATTTGTAGGGGGAGGTTCCTCCATTCGGGTATGAATTGAACGTTACCGAGCCGCTGAGAGGTACTGTGGATATTGCTGGACTGATCGAAACTGTGAGGGGAAGGCCAGATGTACCTGAGTAGTGAGCAGTCGCCGTGTGCGCTTCAGTCATCATAACGGTTATAGGGTTGACTCCGTTGCCCTGAGATGGTCCATCAACGTCCCAATAAGTGAAGGTGTAGTTCTGAACGGTTGGCGCTGTCAGACTTACTGATGCCATTTCATCGTACCATCCTGTGCCTGCGATTGTCGCTATGCCGCTGGGATCTGTCTGAACGGTCAAGTAGTATTGGGTCTTCCAGTTCCAAGTGAGGCTCGAATTCTGCGTCATCGTGAAGGATACGCTCGTGCCCGATCCACCAGAAGGAACGTTTCCTGCTCCAGTCCAACCTGTGCACAAATACTGTGTTCCTGGTGAGCCAGTCGCCAAGGACGAAACGTTCGCATTGATTGTCGTTCCAGAGTTAAACCATCCGCTCGGTGGACTTGGCGTATCATATAACGAGTTAACCGTCAGGTAATATTGGGTCTCGTAGTTGCCAGTTACGCTGCCGCTAGTCGATACGGTAAGAGAGTCCGTTTGTGACGATGACAACCCTGTTGTGCTAGCCCACACATACTGCTTCGTGTACTGAATCACGATCAGCGGTGATTGGTAAGTGAACGTGTGAACTGAAGCGGCATCCCACCAAGCGCTGTATGGAAGGTCTGTGATGTTGTGTTGGCCTGAGTCTACTGTCACAATTGTGTTAGTGAAGTCTGAGCCGACACCCGTTTGGCTGAAGGTTACGTAGTATTGGACAACGTAGGTTGCGTTGACCACCTTGGCCTCGTCCATTAATACTGTAGTTGGTGATCTTGTTGGATCAGCCATTTCCGTCATGTCACCCGTTGTCCACCCATTGAATCTGTAGCGCGAAGATCCAAGCACTATGTTGACGAAGGCAGATGTAGAAATCGTTGCGTTGCCACCCGCGTCATACCATCCTGCTCCCAAGGGTGAAGTAACACCAAAGGGATCTGTTGCCAGAGTCAAGTAGTATTGGGTCTTCCAATTCGCAGAAGCATTCATCGGACCACTCATAGTTATGGCATTCGAAGGAGACGTAGAACCAGAAGCATCACCCGTCCACTGAGTGAAGACGTACTGAGTACCAGACGAACCAGCAACAGTCAACGGAGAAACCGTCGCATAAGCCGTAGACCCACTGTCATACCAACCCTGACCGCCTATCGTGCCATAAGCAGACGTGACAGTCAAATAGTACTGAGTCTTCCAATTCGCAGTAGCAGTCATCGGACCACTCATAGTTATGGCATTCGAAGGAGACGTAGAACCAGAAGCATCACCACCCCAGTAATCAAATGCAGATTGGGTTCCCGTCGGACCAGCAACGGCCAAAGGTGAAACAGTAGCGTAGGCGGTAGATCCACTGTCATACCAACCCTGACCACCAACAGTACCATAAGCAGACGTGACAGTCAAATAGTACTGAGTCTTCCAGTTCGCAACAGCCGTCATCGGACCACTCATAACAATAGCATTAGAAGGAGAAGTCGACCCAGAAGCACCACCACTCCAAAGAGTGAACACGTACTGAACACCAGACGAACCAGCAACAGTCAAAGGCGTTACCGTTGCATAGGCAGTCGTGCCACTGTCATACCAACCCTGACCACCCGCCGTACCATAAGCAGAATTCACGGTCAAGTAATACTGAGTCTTCCAGTTCGCAGTAGCGGTCTTAGGACCACTCATTACTATCGCGTTCGAGGGAGAAGCAGTCCCAGAAGCATCACCCGTCCACTGAGTAAACACGTACTGAGTTCCTGTTGGACCAGCCACAGTCAACGGGGTAACAGTGGCATAAGCCGTAGACCCACTGTCATACCAACCCTGACCACCAACAGTACCATAAGCCGAAGAGACCGTCAAATAGTACTGAGTCTTCCAATTCCACGTGATGCTTGAAGGCTGAGCTATAGTAAAGCTAACAGTCGTGCCGGAACCCGAAGCAGGAGCACTCCCAGTACCAGTCCAGCCCGTGCACACATACTGAATACTAGACGAACCAGCAACAGGAGAATTGACAGATGCAGTTATACTCGTACCAGAATCAAACCAACCACTAATCGGAGTAGGCGAACCATGCGTAGAAGAAACCGTCAAATAGTACTGGGTTTTCCAGTTAGCACTAGCGGTTTTAGGACCGTTCATAGTTATGGCACTCGAAGGAGACGTGCTCCCAGAGGCGTTACCACTCCATAAAGTGAAGACATATTGAACACCAGACGAACCAGCAACAGTTAGTGGAGTAACCGTCGCATAAGCCGTAGACCCACTGTCATACCAGCCCTGACCACCAACAGTACCATAAGCCGAAGAC
>DASPTR010000006.1:0-5656 GCA_035623315.1 Candidatus Acidiferrum sp.
TGCGCTCCCTCTCAACGATTCTCGAGGCCATCTTGTCATACCAAGTACCGAGGCCGATTATTTTTTCACTCATTTCTAACACTGATCGTCATAGCATACACAAAGATAAAAATAAAAACGTTACACCACGCGAACCTCTACGAGCTCCTTCATCAAGTCAAATGATTAGCTGGAGCATCCGCTCCAAGCAGTCGCCTTACACGAGTGTGTTTTCTATAACAAAGAAAAATGGGAAGGTGGGGCTACTTTATTTTTGCCCCACAGTTCGGGCAGAACTTGGTCCCAGCTGGAACCTCAGTCTGGCATTTTGAACATTTGACCGTGGCAGTTGTTGCAGCAGCAGGTGCAGCAGTCGTTGTAGTTTGCAGCGCTGTTCCGCAGCTGGAACAGAACTTTGCCCCAGCCGCGTTCATGGTCCCGCATTTTGGACAACTGATGCCGCCTGCCTGAAGAGTAGCACCACAGTTACCACAGAACTTTGAGGTTTGCGGGTTCTGGAAGCCACACTTTGGACACAGCACTGTCGGCTGCGTTGGACCCTGACCTTGCTGCTGTTGGAACATCTGTGGAATTATCACTGCCCCAGCCCCGATTGCCCCTCCTGAGCCTTTTCCCAAACTTTCACTCGCCTTCTGAACCGTTTCCATTCTCAGAACGTCTCCGGCTCCCACTCCGGTTCTTATGTAGAAGAGTCGATCTCTCCATTCTGGTGTTGTGTCTAATCCTTCAAATTTCACTTCGATCAGTTCAAGGCCGATGCGCGAAAAGGCGTCGAAAAGCACGTTCTTTGATAGAAGACTTGTATCGTCAAGTTTTCCGTATACGTCTGCAAGGGAATATTGACTCAGCGTGTCTATGAGTCTCTGGTTGAAGTATCCTCTCAAGAAGTCCTGTAGAGCCGCTGTGTTGAAGGCTCCCTGTCCTGCCACGACCTCGTTTACGAAGAGGTCTGCTTCATCGACTCTGAACCAGAATCCGCCGAAGAACTTTAGAGGAGCCAACTCCTTTGTTTGGCCTTGTGCTCCAAACTTTCCCTGGAACTGCTTTAATGAAACGAAAAAGATCGTTGACGTAAACGGAGTCCTAGCGAATCCGGCGATCTTCGACAAGATTTTGGTCAACAGGGGAAGGTTCAGAGTTGATAATACGTGGCGCCCGGCTTTGAAAACATCGTACGCCTTTCCATCTCTGAAGAAGACCGCTGCCTCGTATTCATGAACTATAAGGTTGTCTCCCCAACTGATATCTTCGCTTGGATATTTCCAAACGATGTCATTTTCTCCTGCTCCGACCCATTCGATCACTTTAGGCATTCATTCTTCACCTCCTTCTCATCAATCCTTCATGTGTTCAGCACGTTTAATTTTGTAGCCCTCTAAGGATGCCTGCTCGTTCGTCGATGAACCTGTCAAATTCGTCAACCTTCGAGATAAGCGCGTCCATCGTGGTGCCCCATTCGTCGGTGCCCGTTTGGATGCTTGCTACTTTGTCCACGTCAGCCTTTATCGATTCAGCTTTTTCTATCATGCTTAGGTCGTACTGGATGACGCTGTTGAGCTTGTCTTCCCTGACCCGAATGGCATCGAACATTCCAGCGTATCCCGCTACGGCCCTGTCCACTCGTTGAGTGACCCTGTCGAGCCGATACGTAAACGCGTCAAACCTGTACGCGTCCTCGCTGGAAAGCTTCTGTACGGCCGCTGGATCCGCGAGACGCCTTCGGAATGTGGTCTTCGCGATTTTTAGCCTGTTCACCACGTCCATTCTGACTAGCCTGTCGCTTTCTCTTCTCATTTCTTTCTCTTTGTATCCCCTGTACCCAGGGATGTAGCCCATTATTCTCTCTAGAAGGCCCCTGTCTTCCTGAATCTTTTCAGTATAGTCTTTGTCACTCATCGTCTACCTCTCCAGTATGTGACCACACCTATTATTACCAGAATTATTAAAAGAATTCCAAAGATGACCCAACCGCTTGTTACCGTATACAGCGCAGAGACAAGAGCAACAGCGAACATTATCGTGCCCCACGTCAGATAGTATGTAAGGTCTCTTCCTTTCACGAATGCGTAGATGATTGTGTACAATCCCAAAGGTCCCAAGACCCAGAATGGAACCTCGTACAGGTAGAAGGGGATAATGGACAAGCTGTAGATTACAACTGCTACTCCCACCGAAGCAACCAAAATGGCAAGCGAGCCCACGCCGTAACCTAGTGGTCGACGACTTGAACTCTTAGTTTCCATGTTGATCTTCACACTCATTTTTCGTCTATAATGAAAAGTGTCGCTTTTAAAGTTTCGTTAGAGTATTCCAAAGTGTGTTGCTGGTATGCTGCCCTTTATCACGGTTCCAGTTGCCCCATCAGCCAGTAGCTGATAGCCCTCGCCCTTGTAATCGTACCTCACAAACCACACGGGAGCATGCAGATAGACGGTCTGCTGCACTTTGAAATCAGTCTTCATATCGATAATCTTGTCGATGTCCTGCTGGGATAGAAAACGATGTTGAGCGTCAATCTGTTGTTTCGCGAGTTCCACAGCTTCGTCTTTGTCGATTTCACTGTTGAAGACCTTCGCAAAGCCCTCGATTTTCCTAAAATCGTAAGGGATCTTCCCTTCTAAAGGCACGTTATAGTCCCTTGAGGGAAAGTCGGTTGCCTTCCTCGCGAGTATGAGCCAATCATACTCTTTCTGTATCTTTCCTTCTTTGACCACTGCAGGAGTTATTCGTTCAAGAACTCCTTTGTAGTTGCTTTCAGCCTCCACGGATACGACCCAGAAGGGCAAGTAGACCAGGTTCTTCTCGTTGATCTTTGCTTTCTTGGCAAGGTCTTGCGGCTTCAGAAATCCTTCGCGCATCCAATTTCTAATGGGCTCCTCGACTTGTGTCTGGTCATACTTGTTCAACAACAAGGAGTGTTCATAATCGAATGGCTTCCCAGTTTCCACGACAACAGTGTACCCGCAGTACTTGCAGGTGGCCAATATTTCGCCAGGTCTGAACTCTATAGGAGCTCCGCAATGCGGGCACTTTATCTCTTCAACTACTGACGTGTTGTCGCGCCTTCGGCTTTTCTCTCTTCAATATTTCTCTTGCCACGATCACGCCTGAAGACGATGCTTGGATGAGGCCTCTCGTGACGCCTGCACCGTCGCCCACGGTGAACAGATTTTGAACTTTGGTCTCAAGACAATTGCTGAGCTGAAGCCTAGATGAATAGAACTTTACTTCAATACCATAGAGCAGCGTGTCTCTCGAATGTATCCCCGGAGCAAGCATGTCCAAAGCCTGAAGCATTTCCCTGATATCTGCAAGATAGCGGTATGGCAGAACAAAGCTCAAGTCGCCAGGGGTCGCATTTTTCAACGTGGGTGTTACGACGCTTCTTTCGATTCTTTCAGGCGTCGATCTTCTTCCCGACTCCAGGTCGCCCAAGCGTTGGATTATTACTCCTCCGCTGAGAAGGTTCGAAAGCCTTGCCACGTATTTCCCGTAGGCTATAGGCTCCTTGAAGGGTTCAGTGAACGACGTTCTGACAAGAATGGCAAAGTTAGTGTTCTCGGTCTTCTGCTCCGCGTAGCTCTGACCGTTAACGGTCAAGACACCGTCGTAAGACTCAGTTATGACCTGTCCGTAAGGCGAAACGCAGAAGGTTCGAACCTCATCGTCGAAAGACTTGGAGTAGTAGATGAGCTTCGGCTCATAAAGAACGCTCGTCAAATCTTCCATGACGGAAGCCAAGACTTCGACCCTTATTCCGATGTCAACAGGGTTGTTCAGTGTCTTCAGTCCCAGACCTTGAGCTTCTGTTTGGAGCCACTCGGCCCCGCTTCTTCCAGGAGCCACGATCACGTACTTGCTGAAGAATTTTTCGCCGTCCACAGTTTCAACGCCTTCGATGGCGCGGTTTTTCACTATGAGACCCTTCACGTCCGTCTTAGGCCTGAATTCAATTTGGCTGCTCAGTTCTTGCCGCATTTTCCGAAGGGTTTCCGCACACCACTCTGTGCCCATGTGACGAATCTTCTGGCGGATAAGCTTCAAACCAGCCAACGACGCCTTTCGCTCAATCTCGTCTATTCGCTCCGCGTCTCCCCCGTAAGTGCACTCTGTCGCTCCGAATTTTCTGTACATGCCGTCAGCGTAGCCGACAAGTTCCTCAAGTTCCTTTGTGGACACGTATTGGCTAAGCCAGCCGCCGACTTCGGTCGATAACGTAAGTTTCCCGTCACTGAAGGCGCCAGCTCCTCCCCAGCCGGATAGGACAGTGCATGGTTCACAGTGTACACATTCGAACCCGCGGCTTGATGGACATCTGCGTTGATCAATGTCTTGGCCCCTGTCCAGCATCAGAACGTTCAAATGGTTTTTCGAGGTAAGCTCAAGAGCTGAGAATATGCCAGCGGGGCCAGCGCCAACGATTATCACGTCATATTTCAAAGGGTTTATCCCCTGAAGACCCTAAAGATGATACAACAACCTGCATATATTTCTAGCGAACAGTCAACGTCTGAATCGTTAAGGATCATTTTTCTCTGATGGGTATGATGCACAGAAACCTCAACGTTTTCGAGCCATCATTCTTGAACTGGTGCTTCTCATTCGGTGCCACGAAGATCACGTCTCCAGCTTTGAAGTTTCTCTCTTTGTCCTCGCCGACTACGACCCCGCTGCCCTCAAGGATGAAGACTTCATGTTCCCAATCATGAGAGTGAAGGGGACTGTTCCCCGAAGGCTCCATCTCGAACAGTCGCATGGCGAAATTCGGAGCCCCCATCTCCTTGGTGATCAGCCACCGGACCTTCAATTTAGACGCACCTTCGTCCGCTTCTTTGGCCTTAACCTGCTTGTAATCAAAAACTTTCATTGTTTCCAAGCCTCCTCTAACTTTAGGCTTTGAACTGCTAATCCTTTATTGCTTCTATGAAGCTCATCACATTCCAAAGCTTCACTCTAGTGTACTGAGGCATGTTTGGATCTTGAAGAATCTCGTCTAAGAGTGAAATTGCATTTGAGGCTCTAACGGCCGGAGTATAGTCGGTTCCCTGTAGAGCCGTGATTGAATCTTTCGCTGCTCTTCTTATGTTTCTCGGCGTGGTCGTGTCCTCGGCGACTTGCCCAAGAACGCCGACTGCCTGCTTTATCCGCTCTTCATACTCCTCCATTTTCTTCTTCCTAACCAAATTAGTCACCTTTCCGATCTTCGAAACTATTCTGTTATATAAGCCATCACACCTATTTACTTTGAGGTTTTAAGTCTTGTCGCGGAAAACGACAGAAGACCTTCAAATAAAACGAATGGCAGATCTACTGCGCCAAGGCGCAACCCTCACTGAACTAGCGTGCCCCGTATGCTCTTCCCCGCTGTTCAGGCTGAAAAACGGGGACTTGTGGTGCGGGAAATGCGAAAAGAAAGTCATACTTGTGAAGCAAGGAGAAGAACCCACAAGCGTGACGGGTCCTATGGCCTTGGAAAGCATGGAAGCCACGCTTCTGGTTAAAGTGCAAGAAATACAAAACAGGATGCAAAACGCAGCAAACCCAGAAGAGCTACAGAAGTTAGGGATCACGCTTTCGGGACTTCTGGAAAATATCGACAAGATTAGGAAGATCAGAAGGACATAAACGAAGATTAAACATGCTCGGCTTCTACGAA
>DASPTR010000007.1:0-6477 GCA_035623315.1 Candidatus Acidiferrum sp.
AGAAGATGCAAAGAGTGCTCATAAACATCATCAAGAACTCCTTTGACGCGATGCCCGAAGGTGGAGTTCTGACGATTAGAGGCGACAAGAAAGAAGACCAGATTTCTCTCAGCTTCGCTGACACAGGATCTGGAATGGACGAGAAAACGTTGCAGAAGCTATGGACGCCACTTTTCACCACAAAGGCCAAAGGAATGGGATTCGGCTTGCCCATCTGCAAGAGAATAGTCGAAGCCCATGGAGGAAAAATCAACGTAGAAAGCGAAGTTGGCGAAGGAACAATCTTCACTATAACTATCCCAGAAGAACAGAAACCCGTAGAAATGGAAGATATCCATGTGGAACCACCACAGGATATTCAGCTGGTAAGACTAGAAAAGAGCACGCTGCGTGCGACCGGTTCGCTTTAGTGCGCCAGTGTATGCTTGTTCTTCTTCGTGTGTGTTCGTGCCTGTGAATATTTAGAGGTGTGAGTAGGCGGTGGAGCGCGCGCTCAATTACCTAGTAGCATGTGCGAAGTGCACTCCTCAATCACCTCGGAGATCTTTTCCATCCAAAGCTTTTAGTTGCTTAGCTGATACAAGAGTCTGGGAACTGCTGAGAGACCATGCAAGTCGCTCAAGAAGTGAGCCATGGTTCCCCTGCCGGGGTCTCCTAGCCAGGTATGGAGCAAGCCTGGAGACGTTTAGATTTCGAACGCCTAACAGCTTGTGGCCTCTCGGGGCCACGTGGGTTCAAATCCCACCCCCGGCGCCTTCGATACATCTCCGTCCCTTCTTCAACTTCTTGCTTCATTTCTTATTCGCCAAGATGCCGGCTATATTCAGGTTGACTTTTTGATGCTCTTTTCTGCATCCTAAGAAATTGGCCATCAAGTAATACTCTCACAATTGGTCAGAAAGTCACTGCTTCTAATCAATAGTACGCACGAACATCGGCCCTTTCACTACGAGCGCATCGCTCCTAATCCGGAAGCTTGCTGGCGGCTCGTGACTTCCACGTGTTCGATCACAATTACTGCTCCAATCACTACTCGGTGGTCTACTTCTCCTGTTATCGAGACTCCAAGCTGATCTTGCACTGTAAACCACTTCCTATGTACCGAAACAACCTGAACCCCGTTGACCTGCATCTGATAGTCGTGCTCCGTGAAGTTTCCAAAAATCCGCATGAACTCAACACCGTTTTTTTCCATCCAGAACTCTTCTCCGACCAACTTGGCAATCTTCTTCTTCATAGTTCCTAGTTCCTGTCCCGTGCTGTCGTAGAAGGTGAACTCATTTCTCAGTGAGAGCACTTTGCCTTCGAGGTGCATCACTCCAGAACCACCAGCATCAACGACGACAAATCTGGCGGGCAGCTGAATAAGATTGCCGTCTGCTTCTCCCATTTTTGTCCCAGTCTTATCCTCCAAATCGTAATGCTCATGCAAAGAAAATATCTTCTTCCTGAGCACCAGATCATTCATTCCAAGAAGCGAACCCGTATTGCTCATTTAGTCTACCTCAACATTGGCCAAAGTTGAAGTGAGTTTTATCTTTTTAGGTTTCTGAAAGTCTTCAACTTTTTTCAGGTCTCGTTCATCAGCCCTTCATTCGTTTAAGGCTCTTAATCTACGTATTCAGTTGGTCTCGAGGCTAGTCTGAATCAGTTTTCCTGCAAGCGCGCGCTAACCTAGTTACGTGTAGATTTCGGGCTAAATGGGGCAAGATTTAAAGATGGACTCATAATTCCTGATGAAAACAGGATTGTCGTCAGAGGCCGTTAGGCTTGATAATGTCGGGCGTCGCCATAGAAACGCGTGATCTGACTAAGAGGTTCAAGTCGAGGAATGGAAATTCCGAGGCTCGAAGGCTCGTATTCAACCGAAAAGAACCTGAAAAGGTAACGGCGCTTGATCACCTCAACCTGGAAATCAGAAGAGGCGAGCTTTTTGGTTTGCTCGGGCCGAATGGGGCTGGAAAAACAACGTTGGTGAAGGTTCTGTGCACTTTGCTGCCTCCTGATGAGGGAACTGCTTTTGTGAATGGCTTCGACGTCGTGCATCAACAAATGGCCGTCAGAAGGTCGATAGGCGCCCTTTTCAGTGTGGGTGAGAGAGGCGCGTTCTGGAGGCTTAATGGTTACAAGAATCTTGAGTTCTTCTCGGCTATCTACAATGTTCCGAGGAGCAGGAGGCACGAGAGAATTATGGAGGTTTTGGATTTGGTAGGTTTGAAAGACAAGGCCTTCGAACGCTACCAGCGGTATTCAGGCGGAATGAAGAGAAAGTTAGCGTTGGCAAGGGTGTTGCTTCCGGACACTCCCATTTTGCTTCTTGATGAGCCGACCGTAGGCTTAGACGTCATATCATCCAAAACTCTGAGGGAATTCATAAGAAACGACCTCAGCAGAAAAGCCGGCAAGACAGTATTGTACACGACACACTATGTTGAAGAAGCGTCTCAAATCTGCGACAGAATAGGCATACTGAACAGGGGAAGGCTTGTCGCCTGCGATACCCCCGACGCCGTCAGGAACATAGCAAAGAAGGGTGAAGTGGTCGAGGTAAGGGTAAAATCCATCACGGATGCTCAAATGGAAATCATAAAGACCATGGATGGCGTGGTCGACTTGGCGAGTGAGGTAGAAGACTCTGTGTTAGGTCAACGCCGTCTGCGCCTTCACCTTGAGAGCGTAGACTCACTGCTGAGCGTTCTCGACTTCCTGTTCAAAGAAAAAGTCAGGTTGGTCGATTTACGACGTGAACAGCCCACTTTGGAGGACGCCTTCTTGGAGCTAACAGGAAAAGGTCTGGTAAAGTAATGTTGCAAGAAGTCGAAAAAATCTATTACTTCATAAAGAGAGACATGACATCATTCTCGACCTATAAAACAAACATGGCTCTCATGGTTTTGAGCGCTCTATTCGGAGCGTTATCATACGCATACTTGGGCAGCAATGCAAGTATGCAGAGCGTCCTTAAATTGTATAATATTTCGTTCAAAGACTACCTGTTGATAGGCGTGGCCTTCAGCACATATATAAGCCAGGCCCTCACGCTTGTTCAGGCTACTGCTACTCCTTGGCAGCTGGAAGAGGTGTTGGTTTCTCCGACGGCTTTGGGCACCTTCATCATCGGTAGTTCCGCTTGGGGTTTCATATGGAGCACAGTTGTCGTGGCTATATACTTGGCCGTTGGCACTCTTGCCTTTGGCGTCGTGCTCAGCGTTAACCTCGTCGGCACAGTGCTCGTGCTAGCGTTGGGCATAGGCACGCTTGTAGGCTTCAGTATGATAGGCGCTGGTATATTGATAGTAGTAAAGCAGGGGGACCCCATAGCATGGCTGATGGGCATTTTGACGAGCGTTTTCGGTAACGTTCTTTTTCCACCTCAGGTTATGCCCTACCCGCTCAGGGTGATCTCCTATTTTGTTCCGCAATACTACTTCTTCACGTGCATCAGGTTTATGATGATCGGTCGGCCGATACAATCGATTTTGCCTGAGCTCCTCACGTTGGCCCTCATGTGCGCCATAATTCTGCCTTTGGGCTACCTCATCTATTCACGGTGTCTAAAAACTGCCAGAAAGAATGGAACCTTATCGTGGTTCTAAACCCTTTTTCCAGTTTAACTCGACTGGGCACACTATTTTCTTGGACGTGTCTTCTTCAGAGGATGCTTGTCTCCTTTGGTGATGCTTCGCACCATCTCTGCAGTTCGACGACTTTCTCTGCGTCGTTCGTCATCCGACAGAAACCCTGGGTTGTATCTTGCTTTCTTTCCCAATAACCTCACTTTTCGCCTTACGTTCTTATTTTGTGCTTGTCGATTCCGATTCTTCCTTCCTTATTTCTCAAATTTGATTAAAAGTTTTCTTTTCTTCGGGCGCAAGTTGTGGAATAAGCTCGTGGAGTTTCAGGTCTTTTCGTGAGCTTACAAGCGTAAATTACTCATACTACTTCGCATGTTTATTTAGCGTGAGTCGCGCGCTCACGCTGTGAAACAAATTTGGTTGTGGTATGCTTTCCAAGGTGGAGACTGTGATGTCTAAAGACCAGTTCCTTTCTGTTAAAGTCGGCGACCTGATGACCAAAATGGTTGTCAGCGTTGACGTTGATGCGACAGCGGATGAAGTAGCCAAGCTTATGTTGAAGCATAAAATCGACAGTTTTCCAGTGATAGAAAACGGAAAACTCGTTGGAATCGTTACGGGATGGGATATCCTTACAAGGGTTGTTGCTAAAGCTCTGGTTCCCGCCAAGGCAAAGGTGAGAGAGTTCATGACTACGTCTCCAATAACATGTGGTCCAGACTGCTCGATTCTTCAAGCGACCAAGTTGATGTCTGGAAATGGGATAAAGCACATTCCAGTGGTAAAGAACGACGAGATTGTCGGAATCTTTACTACCTATGATGTGAGGGCTTATAGACAGCTGGTCCAACGATCGGATTTCAGTTCTTATCGTAGGGAATCTGGACGTAAGGTGGTCACAGGTTCTGAATTTTTGGAATCAGAAGCTTCTAACGTTGTTCTCCCGGGTCGCATTGCCACAGGATATAAGAGCGTTGACAGTTTGCTTCTAGGTGGAATACCTGAGAGTTATGCGGTTATCTTGACTTCGCCACCGTGTGATGAGAGGGATTTGCTGATTGAGAAGTTTCTTGAAACAGGGGCAAAGAAAGGTGAAGATACGTTCTACATCACTATAAACCCGTTTGAAATGAAATCTCTCACTGAAAAGCTACAAGGCCACTTCTACCTTTTCATCTGCAATTCTCAAGCAGCTGCAATCACGAAAAGCTTCCTTAACGTGTTTGAACTGAGAGGAGTAGAAAACCTGAACGACATTAGCATTGCCCTGTCTTCAGCTTTCCCCATGCTGGACGATTCGAAGAAGGAGCCGAGAAGAGTATTCATAGAGATCATTCCAGACGTTCTACTGCAGCATGGAGCCGTTCAGACTAGGAGATGGCTAAATGCGATTATTCCAGAATTGAGGTCTAAAGGCTTCACAATCTTGGCAGCGATGAATCCTCAAATGCATCCTCTGGAGGATGTGCAGGCTATTCTAGAGCTCTTCGACGGAGAAATCAGCATATACGAGAAAGGCTCGGAAAAATTCCTGAGAGTCAAGAAGATGAGCAATCAGAAATATCTGGAGAATGAACTGCCTTTAAGGAGAGACCGTCCTTCAGAATAGAAAGTGACGGGGCTATTCTGAACTTAATATTGGCCCTTGTACCTGAAGTTTTAATTCCGCAATAGCCTCTTGTGATGTAACTGATGTGCCTGAATGAAGAACAGCAAGTTCGTTCTTTTCAGCTGTAAGTCAAATGATCTATCAACTTAGCCGCGCTATTTTCCGCAGCTAACGCCGAGAGTCGTCGCAAGTCTCTTCAGATCGTTGTTGCTCATCCATTCAGTCTTCAAGTATCGGCAGATCTTTGTGTCGTTCCATCCGAGTCTCCTTGCCTCTTCCACTGCGTGTCGGTAAGCTTCGATCTCGGTGGGTCTTTCAACGTAGTCATAATGGCTGTCAAACAGTTCTCTTCCTTCCATGTACTGTTTCACGTGGACGAGTTCGTGAATCACGTCTAGGTAGATGTCAGTTCTGTCTCCATTGTTCAGGTAGTTGGAGTTGACGAGCATGTGTCCATTAGAGTCGTTGACTCCCATGTATCCCGCCCAGATAAAGTCAACTTTAAGGTTGCGCAGGACCTCGCTCGTTTTCTGACCGAATATCCTTTTCACAGCTTCAACCTTTTCAAAGCCCTTGAAGTATTCAAGAAAGGGACTTGACGATGCGCTTAAGAGTATGAGTCTTTCGAAATGAAGACGGCGGGCTAACCGCACTACTCTGAACGCAAGGAAATCACGCAAACCCAAACTTTCAAGCCTCTAATTTGTGTAGCATCCGACTTGTTGGTTATTGAACCCTGCGCTTCATGTTGTCACATTTGATGATTCTCTTAAGAGAAACGATGTACAAACAGGGACTTAATAGAGCTTCCAAACTTGACGAAATCGCCCTGGTTTGCCATTATAGCCTGTGTTAACTGTGCTGCAAGGGTGGTTATTGTTGTGGTTGAGTCCGTGTTTCTGGCAGAAAGGACGAATGAGTTGCATTCAACCAAGAAGGGCGTGTTGAATGGTCCTCCCTGCCATTGCGCTTCCATGAACTATGCTGGGTATCGTAATTTCCCCAGCGAGTAAAGTCCGCTATGGCGGCCTGTTGGTATGGTCCGAATCGTGCGACATTGTTAGTATTGCGCGCAGGGAAGTATATGGATGGGGGAAAAGGTAAAGTTTTATTCCAAAGCCATGCGCATTTGAATCCATGAGTGACCTCAAAATCAGAAGAGCGGCCTACTTGGATGTGGATAGGATTGTTAAGTTAAGGCTGTTGTTACAGCATCACGTTGAAGTATTGAACTCCTTAGGATGGCGAATAACTGATGAGGGAAAGAAGCTTCTTAAACAGAATGTTGAGAAT
>DASPTR010000008.1:0-5796 GCA_035623315.1 Candidatus Acidiferrum sp.
CTGTAAAAGAATTCTACGGGGACGTGTTGAACACTGTGGGCAACAGTTCCAATCTAGTTCAAATCGTTGCAGCGGCACTCCTGGCCAAATGCAGAGAAGACATGGAAGAGCATAAGCAAAAATGGGTCCGATTGAAACGACAAACAGAAGAATTGATGAAACAGAAAGGTTTCGAATACTTCCAGAACAACGTCAGCGTAACCTATTGGGTGAAGCTTCCAATCAAGGACACTTATGAATGGATAACAGGCTACGCACTTCCCAAGTGCGGCTTGGCACCCGTGCCTGGAGCATTCTTCATGTTTAAGAATGGCTACGAACTCGCAAAATCAAGAATGATCAGATTGGGCTTAGGCAACATTAATCCTGATGATCCAAAACTCACAGAGGCTTTTGATGCTCTGGAGGTAGCCATCCAGACTTGGTCTGCGAAGTACCGTTGACCTCAACCCGCTTGACTCTACGATGACAATGGTCCGAGGCTTTCTCTCTCTTTCATGAAATCTCGTCTTTCAAGCCATTCCAATATGATAATGAATGTTCCGCAAAAAACGATCGTGAAAAACATATAGATTATCTTCTCGGTCCACGATAGGCTTGATGCGCGAAGCACAAGAAAACCTGAAATTGCAGCCAAAACATAGAGGAAGGTTTCAACCTGCTTCTTGGTCATGTCCACTTCTCCTTGATGTCATCTGCTAACATATCGTTGGCCTTTCTATACTTATTTCTCGGTCGTACATTGTTCCTTTCAATCATAGGCAAAGATAAGCTGAGAGTACCCAAAAATGAATCTATAATACTGATCTTGGCTTCTTAAGACAAATATTCAGTGAGAAATCTATTCCGCAAATGGGCGTATCACTTGAAGACAGGTAACAAGCAATGTGTAGAAGTCAAGAACTCTGGTTCTTCAAAAAGCAAACTGAAAGCTTCAAGAATAGAAGCGCAAGAGCCACTGTATCTGGTTCGGTACGAATAACCTGGCAAAACTGAAGATTCGCTTCAGGCATGACTAAAGCACGCGTGAAATCCACGCGGGTCAATCATGCGTACAGAGCATAGGTCATGCCGAATACATCGTAATTTGCACGTCATTTTGATTGAGGTCCTAGATGAGTGCTAGACAGAATCCATCTGCAATGGAATGCATTTGCGATCTGCTGGAGAGCATGTCGTGATGGAGGCTCATTTTTGTGACGTAAGGTTCAAAAAGCAATTGGACGAATGTATGTGGTAGTGCATCGTTCAAGGTCAAGATAACGTTAGGTCGACTCGAATGAGCAACGAACAAACTCCGAAGGGAAACGTTAAAGTTGGAGACAAGGCTCCAGATTTTGCGCTTCCCGACCAGTCCGGGACTATGGTGAACCTGAGAGACTACGCTGGCAGCAAGATAGTCGTGTTATATTTCTACCCGAAAGACTTCACGAAAGGATGTACGGCTGAGGCCTGCGCTTTCAGAGACGCATATGAAGTGTTCGTGGAGGCGGGCGCGCAAATCTTAGGGATTAGCTCACAATCTGTCGATTCTCATAACAGGTTTGCGATCGCAAACAAGCTCCCTTTCATTCTCTTAAGTGACATGGACGGAAAAGTCAGAAGACTTTACGGTGTGCCTTTGACTCTGGGGATTATTTCCGGAAGAGTCACGTTCATTATCGACAAAAAAGGAATAATCAGACACATGTTTTCTTCCCAGCTTCAAGCAACGAAGCACATAGAAGAAGCCCTTCGGATCGTAAAAGAGATCAGCAAAGAATAGCCCAAGTCGCCGATGGATCATGAACACACAGAGTATCTTCAATGCTGTGCTTCAATGATCACATTTTCATCAAGCTGAGACTTCTCTTTGTTAGATCAACATTTATGAAGTACTTTTTCTTGTCTTGGCGTCCTACAGTTTTCTGAAAACACTTATTAAGTCTTAATATATCCTTAATGACTGACAGTCATGAGAAACGAGACAAAAGAATCCAGCACACAAGATCAATCAACCCGAACGAATACGCCTGTGCGAATGATTAAAGAGAATATGGCACAGGCCTCTAGCATAACGTCACTGAAGAACGCAACATTGGAAGATAGAAAGAATGAGGCAAAGAAACCGATCTATTTGGATCGCTATGAATAGTCTTTTTGACACGCGCGTCGGAACTTGCGAACAGCCTTGAAAAAAAACCAGCCTTACTTCTAGGGTCCAAGATTCAGAGTCGCCTTGGCGATGCTTGAAAAAAACATAAATGTTCCATTCTGCGTATAGGTTGAGTCAGAGCATCTGGTGAGAGAATGGTAAAGGATGATTTGCTGGATCCGCAACCTGTCCTCAATTCGTTGCATTATGCTCTGATGTGTTTGGAGAAGAAAGACGTACAGGGCGCGAAACAGGGCATCCATGAGGCCTTGTTCAGGTTGGGCTTTACAGCAGAAAATCTTAGAATGACCCCGCAGGAAAGGAAGGAGCTTGAGAGACGGAAGGCAAGGCTTTACGCTAGACTGGCGAAGGACGCGGAAATGGTCGCCCAACGTCAAAAACACTACGCCGCCATAGCTTACAACGAAAGAAAGATCAGCGACGTTGACGCTAAGAAGGCCAAAAGCGAAGACGAAATTGCCAGAGTAATGGACGACAAATCAGAATCCGACATTTGCCGCGAATTCAGAGCCTACAGAACCAGCATATCAAACCTCTTCGAAGAAAGAGCCAAAAAATACAAAAAACTAGAAGAGATGCACTTAGAAAGGGCAAAAACCAGAAAGTAAACAATGTATTAACTCCTACTACGCACGGTATTAGCATCGACTTTTGCGATTCTGGCGTAGTATGAGGACTAGCGTGAGAGATCGCGCGCTAAAGAATACTGTAAGAAGATTAGGGTAAAGCACGCTAGGGCAAACTATTAATTCAATCTTTCATTTTATATTGATTGGGGAAAGGCGATGAAAAAGATAGTTTTTGGTATTATATTGACTGTACTCCTTGCAGGTACGATCTTTTTGGCATTTGACATCAGACCAGCCAATGCAACGGCAGTAACAATCTACATCAATAGTGATGGAACCATTTCTCCATTTTCAGCGCCTATCTCTTTAGGTTCAGATAACATAACGTACACATTCACTGGCAACATTAGCCTCCCAACATACTATGGAATAATGGTCGAAAGAAGCAATATCGTAATCGACGGAAACGGATACACAGTGCAAGGAAACCAAAGCGGTGTCGGCCTTTGGCTTGGGGGGATAGGCAACGTCACAGTCAAAGACACCAACGTTGAAGATTTTTCTTATGGTATCATTCTTAACGTTTCAAGCTACGACCTGATCAGCGGTAACAGCGTAGTTGCAAACGACTACGGCATCTACCTCGACTTTTCCTCAAACAACACCGTTACCGACAACGGCCCGGCAACAAATAATTCGGTTGGTATATACCTCGTTGATTATTCAAGCAATAATGTCATCAGCAGAAACACGGCAACAAATAATCAATACGGCATCGAACTTGACGACTCTTCAAATAATAGCGTAAACGAGAATAACCTCGCGGCGAATAACGTTAATGGTATCATGTTCCAATCTTCTTCTAACAATAGCATCAGCGAAAACAACATAACACAAAACGGTTACAACGGAGTATGGTTCGCTTATTCATCCAACAATAACGTCATCGAGAACAACGTGACGGCAAACAATGAAACAGGTATCGGGATCGATTCTTACTCTAATAATAACGGCGTAAGCGGAAACAACATCATGGCGAACGGCTGGTCTGGCATCAAGCTCAGTTTTTACTCTGACAGTAACAGCCTGAGTGAAAATAACATAACAGCAAATGGTTTGGAGGGTATCAAACTCGAGTCCTCTTCGAGCAACATCATTAGCGAAAACAGCATGATAGCAAACAGCTTTGACGGCGTCTGGCTGGATAATTCTTCATATGGAAACATTGTGAGCGAAAACAGCATGTTGGCAAACAGTCTTAACGGCATCGATCTGACCTCATCTTCTAATAATACAATATACCACAACGATGTCATCAACAACGCTCATCAGTTCAACAGTTACCTCTCCACGAATACTTGGGATGACGGTTATCCTTCAGGTGGTAACTTCTGGAGTGACTACAATGGAACAGACCACTTCAATGGTTCTTACCAGAATCAGACTGGAAGTGACGGAATAGGAGACACTCCTTACGTTATCGACTCGAACAACACGGATCGTTATCCTTTGATGGGTCCTTTTAGCTCGTCGACTGCGGCTGGTTTGAACGTGACGGTTTTTCCGTCGGATGATGTTGGCCTGATTTTTCAGAACGTTACGTATGCGGGCTGGACCACGGCGGGTGGGATTGTGACTTTTCCTGTTGCGCTGAGCAATTTGACTGGAGAATACGTTGACGTTATGGTGGGCGCCAGATTCTCGGGCAACGTGACTGTCAGGATAATCTTTGACGATTCAAACATGACGCAAGACCAGAAGAGCAGGCTTCAACTGATGCAGTTCACGCTGCCGGGCGACATCACGGGCTCCACGCTTGGCGTGCCAGACGGGAGAGTTGACATCCGAGACATATCCTACGTCGCAAAACAGTTCGGAACAACCACGTCCAGCCCAAACTGGAACCCGATCGCCGACCTCACAGGTCCAAACGGCGTGCCAGACGGGAGAGTTGACATCAGAGACATATCCTACGTCGCAAGACGCTTCGGAACCATCGGAAACAGCACCAACTGGATAAACATCACCACCTACGTCGACACAACCAACAACGTCATCTACGGAATAACCACACACTTCTCAATCATAGGCATACACCAATCATAGTAACCTACGAAAAACGGGCAACTTCTTGAACTTAGCACAGGCTCCCTAAGTCATCGGAAAATTGACGGTTTCCAGCGCACGCTATGCTTTTATCATAACCAGCATCATTTTGAATCTCTTGATTGCCTTGAGTGCATGTGGTTTGTTTGCTGGTAGAATTATCATTTCTCCATCCTTTAAGTGAAAGGTCTTTCCGGATATTACCACTTGTGCTTCACCATCAAAGATTCCGACCAGAGCGTCGTAGGGTGCAACATGTTCGCTGAGTCCTTCTCCTTCATCAAATGCGAAGAAAGTTATGGTTCCAGCTTTCTTGTCAATTATCGTGCGGCTCACTATAGAGCCTTCTTGGTATTCAGCAAAACTTGCCATCTCAATTGTTTGAGCCTTTTCAACTTTTTTGCTCTTTTCCACGGTCTGGTTCTCTCCACAACACACTCTTTTAACGACATTTCCCTTATGGCATTTTCCTTGGCCCGTGCATTAGCAGGCTCGACAGTGATGAGCGCGCGCTTTTGTGGCTAACTGGTTGGCTTTGAGGGATACCATTTTTCAGCCCAGTTCAGAACATGTGTGAAGGATTTTGCTAGCTCACATCCTTTCTGAGTTAAATAGTATTCGACTTTTGGAGGGATTTCTGGGAAGACGTCTCGCTTTATTATTCCCTCTTTTTCCAGCTCTCGCAAACGTTCTGTCAGCGTCTTCGGGCTTATTCCCTCTAGCTTACTCGCTAATTCGCTGTACCGTAGTTTGCGCTCAGGTATGAGCACGCTTAGTATGAGCAGGGTCCATTTCTTGCTCAGCATCTGAAAGATTTCAAGCGGAACACACTGTTCAGTTTTCAAGTTTTCAACCTAGTTGCTTTCTCGCGGTGAAGCTTCTATTTTCAAAGAAACTTCACTATTTAAATCTTACTTCATCATGTAATGTATTTTGAAGATAACCGATAACGTGTGGAACAGCAAG
>DASPTR010000009.1:0-18822 GCA_035623315.1 Candidatus Acidiferrum sp.
ACGTCAAATACCATCTATGGCATCTATTTGGTCAACCTCTCAAGCAGCATTATCTACAACAATAATTTCATAAACAACACTTCCCAAACCGGCCTTAGCAACTCCGCAAACACTTGGGACAACGGTTACCCTTCAGGCGGAAACCGCTGGAGTGACTACAACGGAACAGACTCGTACAGAGGCCTCTACCAGAACGTGACTGGCAGTGATGGCATAGGCGACACGCCGTACGTAATGGCTGGAAACAACACAGACCACTACCCTCTAATGGGCTCGTTCGGCTTGTCAACTCCCGCAGGCTTGAACGTGACGGTGTTTCCGTCGGACGATGTTGGCCTGATTTTCCAGAATGTTACGTATGCGGGTTCGACCACGGCGAGTGAGATTGTGACCTTTCCAGTTGCGCTGAGCAATTTGACTGGTGAATACATTGATGTGGTAGTGGGCGCGAGGTTCTCGGGCAACGTGACGGTCAGACTAATCTTCGACGGCTCAAACATGACGCAGGACCAGAAGAGCAGGCTGCAGCTGATGCAGTTCACGCTGCCAGGTGACATCACAGGCTCCACGCTTGGCGTGCCAGACGGCAAAGTTGACATCAGGGACATAGCCTACGTCGCGAAACAGTTCGGAACAACCACGTCCAGTCCAAATTGGAACCCGATCGCCGACCTCACAGGTCCAAGCGGCGTGCCAGACGGGAGAGTTGACATCAGAGACATAGCCTACGTAGCAAAACAGTTCGGAACAAGCGGAAATAGCACCAACTGGACAAACATCACCACATACGTCGACACAACAAGCAACGTCATCTACGGAATAACTACACACTTCTCAATCATAGGCATACACCAAGGTTGATTCAACCTCACCTTTTTTCAGAGAAGGTGGGTGGAGGCAGAATGCCATGAACTAGGCTTGAAACAAAGCATCATGCCGAATTTTCTGTTTGTAATAGAAGGAAGGAGAGAAGAATAAACGCTGGGCAAGCGTTATAGATATTAGCAACGATTTGCAAAAGCTGCTTCTATCTAAGGGATAAAGATGGAGAAAATCATAGCCTATTGTGGGATCACGTGTTCTGATTGCCCAACCTTCTTGGCCACGAAAAAGAACGACGCTGCGGAAAAAAAGAGAGTGGCCGATTTGTGGACAAAACAGTACGGTCACCCGTTTAAACCAGAAGACATCAACTGCGACGGCTGCCTGACAAGGGGGACGCGTGTCTTCAATTACGCTCAAATCTGTGAAATCAGAAAGTGCGGGCAACAGAGAAACGTGAAGAACTGTGCCTACTGCGATGACTACAAGTGCGAGAAGATTTCAAAACTCCATGAACAAGCCCCAAAAGCAAAAGAGACACTTGACGAAATAAGGAGAAATCCAGGCAAGAACACGAAGCATTGAAAGTCACAAACAAACAGAGCTTCTAACTGGCGTCAAAGCCCTCAGGCTTGAATCTCTCTGGCTCAAATACTTCAGACGAACCTAGCGCCTGTTCATCATTTTTAGAAACTGCGAGCGCCTTATATCTCTCAGACGACAACAATCTAATCAAGGAGAGAGGGGGTAGGGAATCGACTCTTTCAGCGCGTTTGTGGACTGCGATTTTGTTGGTCGTTCTAACATGCACCTTGGTTTCCTCGGTACTTACGGTGTCCGCTTCAGCTTGCACGAACATAAACGTGGGCACGGCCTACAGTATGATAACAGGCGGTGCCTACCCCAACCTTGTAATTCTAGACGTTAGAACGAAGAGTGAGTATGACAGTGGACACATATACGGTGCGCTTCTGATACCTGTTGCGAATCTGTCGGCAAGGATAAGTGAACTGTTAAAATACGTGAACGACCCGATGATCGTGTACGTGGGTCAGGCGGTCGAAGCACAATCGCCTGCCAGACTCTCGTTTCAAATGGTTTTACGAATGTCTACAACATGACTGGAGGCATAACGGCCTGGGAGTCTGCCGGCTACCCAACGTGGATTTCAACGGTCCACGACGTCAACTCGACGTTCAACTATGATACCATCCAAGCAGCCGTAGACTCTACTCTTACAATGAATGGCGATACGATCCTCGTCGACAACGGCACATATTATGAACACGTGGTCGTTAGCAAAACGCTTTCAATTGTCGGAGCGCATTTGGAGGACACAGTGATTGACGGAAATGGAACAGGAACAGCGATTTCCATCACAGCCAACAACGTGACAGTTGAAAACTTCATGATACGAAACGGCTCAGGATCGGGAATTCATTTGATTAACGGAAGCTATGCGCAAATCCAAAACAACAATATCACAGACAACTACTGCGGGTTAAACGTCTCATCCTCATACAACATGATTTTTGACAATGAGATAACTGACAATGAATACTGCGGTTTGTTGATAACCGCGGGCAGCAGCACAATTTTCGAGAACAACGTCTCGTCCAACAACTACGGCATATGCGTAAACACTTCGCAGACCTTGAACAACCTCATTTATCATAACAACCTAGTAAACAACACCTATCAAGCATCAACAAACGAGGCAGCTGGCCAATGGGACAACGGATACCCCTCAGGCGGAAACTACTGGAACGATTATAACGCAACGGATCTTTTCAGCGGCATATTTCAGAACTTGACAGGAAGCGACGGAATAGGGGACTTAGCGTATACGATCGATGCAAACAATACAGACCGTTACCCATTGTTCGTCCAATGGATTTTAGGGCCGCGGAACCTGACAATAACTTCCACAAGTGGTGGAACGACGGATCCAGCTCCAGGAAGCTACACGTACAATACTACCGAATATGTTCAAGTGACAGCATCAGCTTACAGCGATTACACGTTCGATCACTGGGAATTAGATGGAAATAACGCTTCAGAGGAAAATCAGATCGGGGTTAGAACAGACACAAATCACACTCTAAACGCCGTGTTCACTCGAGCAAAATACGCGTTGACAATCACGTCAACTTCTGGAGGCAACACAGACCCAACAACGGGCAACTACATTTTCGAACCCGGAACAGAAGCCCAAGTAAACGCCACATCTCTACTAGGCTACTATCTCGACAGTTGGGAACTCGACAATGTCTACGTGGGAATATTCAATCCTATGAACGTTATCATGAACCAGAACCACACCTTACAGGCCGTTTTCAAGCCACTGGACAACGGGCATAACATTGCAACAAAATGGGTCTCTTCAAATAATGTCGTATTCCAAGGTTTCAACCTGTCCATCCAAGTTAGCGTTATTAACACTGGCAGCTACGGTGAAAACTTCAACGTTACCGCATATATCAATTCAACAAATATTACACCTCAAAGCGTGACGTTGGATAGCGGAACTTGCACGACTGTGACATTCACGTTGAATACATCAAGCTTTCTTTACGGCAACTACACGATATGGGCTTACTCATGGCCAGTACCAGGCGAAACTTTCACTGAAGACAATAACTGCACGGGTGGCTGCGTTTTCGTTTCGATGGTTGGCGATTTAACTGGAAGTTTGCCTTTCGTTCCAGATGGAAAGTGCGACATAAGAGACATAGCCGTGATTGCCAAATGCTTCGGTTCAACGCCAGCCAATCCCAACTGGAACGCAAATTGCGATGTCAACAATGACGGGAAAGTAGACATCAGAGACATTGCCATCGTAGCCAAACACTTCGGAGAATCTACCCAGTATCCATGATGCTTCTGTTGATCGTAGAACGTGGTTTGCAAACATTTCGGAACAAGCTCTAGCCGAATGAACATCACGCTTATGTTAGCACTAGAGACAACGTCATCTATGGAATAACCACACCATTCTCAATCATATGCGTACACCAATCATAGACTAACTTAGCAGCAACTTTAGAGACGGTGGCAGCGGACAGATTATCACAGTTTGCCGGAACTTCTAAACAAGTGTTCCCCTCGATTTTCTGTAATATATGGTGAGGAAGAGCACAACTGCAAACTCTTTCTCAAACTTAGTGCTAGCAGAGTTTTGATGGATTCCTTCAGTACACGAGTCTATGCGCTCAAAGCTGGATGCCCACCCAACACAAAAAAGGAGGCACGCACCACCCACTTTGAGTCATCACATTTGACTGTGCCTTTGATTTAAATTAAGGCAGACTGCAAAGTCTTAAAGGTTAGTTATTTAGAACTGGAAGATTGGTGGATGGATGGAACAGATCAGGACAGATAAGGCGCCTTTGCCGCTTGCATGTTACTCTCAAGCCGTGAGGGCTGGGGGTTTTCTTTTCATTTCAGGCCAAGTGCCTATGGATCCTAAGACCAAGAAACCGGTTGAGGGAGGCATTGAATCTCAAACGAGGCAAGCTTTGGAGAATGTAAAAGCGATAGTTGAAGCTGCTGGTTCATCCCTCACGAAGGTGGTCAAAGTGACGATTTTTCTCAAGAATATTGAAGATTTCAGGAAAATGAATGATGTATACTGCCAGTATTTTACCAAAGACTTTCCAGCTCGAACCACTGTTCAAGCGCAGCCAGCCATACAGGAATTGCTCATAGAAATTGAAGCCATAGCCTTCCTCGGGTGACACGCTCGCTAAACCAGATTAGCCGCCGGTCGACAACCAGTTTAATACATTAGGGTCCAAGGTTGCAGAGAGAACCGAAGAATAGCTTGGTTCGTACATCTGGAAAAGACAATATAAATGTTTTAAATTTCCTATGTGGCCGATGGGGATTTGGTCGGTTCGAAAAGAGCGCTTCAAGAAGAGTCCGAAATGAAGCGTGTCTCTGGAAGCTACGGATTTTGTTGGAGTCCAATGAGTTGTTTCTTGGCTCGATTTTCGCGAAGTCTAGACAGCACTTTGGAAAATGAGCCACTTTGTTTTTCACGTTCTTCCTTGTGTTTCAGTTCTTTGTATATTGCTTCAAAAAGTGTGCCAGAAGGAGGGCTGAATTCTGAGTTCTTCAGAGACGAATTTCGTGTTTGACGGTCGAACATGCCGTCCTCGACGCTTTCCAAGTGTTTCCGAAGCTTCTCGTCGTACTCAACCAGTGTCTTCTGAGAATACTTCTTCTTACGGTATCTGCTTGTTCCCAACTTCATTGCTATTTCCTCCTTCTATTTTCGGCGCGCCCACCACGCACCGACAATGATTATTAAGGCGAGCATCGTCCAGAACATGAGCACTAGCATGAATGAAGCATATGAAAGCATGTTATCAAACATATTTCCTTCTCCTTTCTCCAAAGGATGCATAATCACAGAAAGGCTAAAAGCATGTCTTCAAAAGTCGAAATAGTATTTTGTTAAGAATATTCCGAAACGAAGATAAGCTGGGCTGCTAGATCAAACTTGCCTGAGCGCGCATTGATCTTCAATTCATCGCATTTCTAGAACAGAATGAATCTGGATTCTTCTCATGTTCCTTATTAACCCAAGTGAAACGCAAACAGTTTTTTTGAACGTTTGGTCTTCAAGGCGCAGACAAGTATTATATAATCAACAATCTCTAAGAGAAACTTGTGTTATCAAGCGGACAATTGGAGAGAGGCTTTTCCCTTATTTCATTAGGCATCGTCTTTATCCTTGTGAGCTTCGTGCCTCTGTATTCATTTCTTCCATCAAGCCTTTACTGGGAAGCCAGACCTTACGTTTCAAATGGCCAAGACCTAAACCAAAACTTGGGCTTTCTCATTGCTGGGAGTTACGTTAAACTCAACGTATATGCATATGGTGGCGATGCACAGATTTCTGCCCAGGTATCGACTGTGGGGCAAGATAACATCACCAAAGAAGATGTCATCGATGGAAGCGGTGTTATTTCATTCGGAGTTCCGAACAGCGACTATTACAGTTTGTTCTTGAGAAATGCTTATCAATCCTCTTATCAGAACGACAAACAAATCTTGGTCAAAGTCTATTACTATTTTTGGAATCTGGTCCTCCTAACCTCAGGCATTGTGCTGTCCTTCTCAGGTTTTGGTTTGACACTTTATTACGAACTCAAAAATAGGGCAAAAGGAAAACTGACATATCCGCCAGCACCATAGTGAGTGCTAGAATACTATTCCAGAAAACTAAATTAACTTGTACCTTCAATGTAATGTTGATATTCTGTGTGCATTGGTTTTTTTTCTTTTTCTAATTTACCCCATAATTTCTGTGCGCCGCGATCTTAACCCATTCTGGCGCGCGCGGAAACATAAATAAAGTTTGGTAGATTTCTTAATACTTTGGACGATGAGGAAATCGAGGTACGAGTACGCTATTGTGCGGATGACATCTTTTTCCGCTGCTGAGTCCAGTAGAAATCAAGTGATCAGGCTCTAGCGTCTAGACTTTTGGTTATGGCAATAGATCCTCCTGATCCTCAAGTGAGAATGACAGTTCTACTGTGTCTTGAATAAAGAAAAAGGAAGGAGGAAAGATGTTAGCGTTCTGGTGGTCCTGCCACGTAAGCCCATACACTGATTAGAACTAGAGTCAGGCAGGCTCCTGCGAATCCTGAGACTAAGAACCTGATTTGAACCAGTTGTGGCATCACTGTCATGAGCCATGGAATTGCATAGTCAGCCGCGAGTTGAGCTATCACACCAGCCAAGAATCCTAAGAGTGCTACTATCAAGAAAATCTTTATTCTTTCACCCATCTGAATCCACCTTTGCTTAGCATACCGTTCTAAGCCTCTTTTTAGTCTAACTTACACCTTTTTGTCTATAACTTAAAAATGGGCAAGCTGGTCTTTTAATTGATAAATTAAAGCCTAAAGCACTTTTAGTTTGAGCGTATAGCTCTACATATATACGCGCATATTTCTATCATGTTAACAATCGTTAAGATATTTTTATGCGCTCAGTGCTGTTTGGAGGTAATTAAATTTGTCAGAAAGATTTTCGAGAAAATGGGAAACGAAAAGAGATGACACGCCATTTGGAAGCCGCATTAAGGAAGCCGTTAAGCCACCAGGTCCATTGAAGCCGCGACTAGACTTTGCCGTCAGACGCATAGAACTGCAAATACAGAAGCTTGATCAGGCCACTGACAGGTTCAGCCAAAGGGACAAGACGATATTCGCGAGAATAGTCGACGCCTACACCAAGCATGATAGTTCACGAGCCAACGTGTTTGCCAATGAACTTGCCGAAATTCGAAAGATGGAAAAACTCATAATAAACGCTAGACTTGCACTTGAGCAAATCGTGTTAAGATTACGGACAGTATCAGAACTCGGAGACGTAGTATCCACATTGGGACCAGCTGTGGGAGTGCTGAGATCAGTCAAAGCGGGGCTAGTGAGCGTGTTCCCCGAAGCAGAAAGCGAACTTGGCGAAATAGGGAACATGCTGAGCGGAATAATGATGGAAGCAGGCTCAGGCACAGGAATGACCGTGAACTTCGACAACGTAAACGAAGACGCAGGGAAAATCCTCAACGAAGCCGCAACAGTCGCAGAGCAAAGAATCAAAGACAAGTTCCCAGAGTTGCCACCAGGAATGCCGGGAATCCCAACGACTCCAATGGGCGAGAAATCGTCCACGGAGACTTCCTAAGCGTGAGGGAGTAAGACCATGTCACAAACTCCCAACCTTTTTCTTTCTGTCGGAAAACAAGTAAAGGATGAGTATGGTAGAGTAATAGGGAAGATCGCATCTTTTGCCGTGACCCCCAGAGGAAAGTTCGAAGACGTCTTCGTTGAGCGCGGAGACGGAAAGTTCTCGAAACACTCTGTCGACTACCTCAAGGTTGACGGTTCAGAAATCACTCTTCTCTCGGAGATAAAAAGTGACGCATGCATTCTGTGTGAACATATCCCGCTATTGTGGCGAAAGGATCAAGCGCTGGGGGATCTGTACGCTAAGAAGAAGATCGAGCCAGAACTTTACAATCAACTGCACACAGCCTTTGCTGAAGCTCTCACCCAACTCAAGAGCGACGCTCACACGCTTCAAGAAGACACGGATAAAGAAATCACCCGATGCTGGGAAGAAATCAAAGCTCTGAACTACGCACTCGTCCATATCGAAATAGAACATGAGATTGGAAAAATGGACGATCAATCTTACGGAACAGCGTTCAGCATGATTCAGGACAACCTCAAGAAGATCAACATAGAGAAGAGCGACCTTGAAGTCACCAGAAAAATGCTTTCAAACACGCTCTTAGGCGACAAACCAGGGATATCTGAAAAAGCCACGAGCAAGCCTGCAGAGGCAACCTCAAAAACTTCAAGCACGGTCTACGCGCCACCTGAGCTTCCCGAACCACCCGTAGTCGTTTACGTGAAAGAGATCGGAAAGACGGGCATTTAGCCAACACAATAGAAAGGGTTAGCGGGCGGAGGGAAAAAACATCAAAGGATTCTTCCACTCTGAACCTCCACCGCTTTGCGAAACTATCTCAACGTCAGTTCAAACACTTAAAGTTCAGAGAAACAAGCTTCAACAGGCAAGTTACAGACTTAGGGAAAGGGACAAAGCTCTATTTCAAACATGCGTAAGCGCCCTGAACAACAAGAACAAGGAAAGAGCAGCAGTTTTTGCAAACGAAGTTGCAGAAGTGCGGAAACTTATGCACTTCTTCTACGACGTCGAGCTCGCCATCGAACGCGTCATACTTCGGCTTGAAACAGTAAAAGAATTGAGCGATGTAGTGGGTGATCTGAAACCAGCGTTGAAACTGCTTCAAAACGTTTCACAAGAACTTTTCAACGTATTGCCAGACGTTTCTTCGGAGCTTAGCAGAGTCAACGAAACCATAACCGAAACACTGTCAGGGACAAAACTGAACACTGATGAAACTGTGATACCTGTGGACAGGAAAACACCTGAAGGAGATGCAATACTCGACGAAGTCTCAGGAGTTCTGCAGCGTGAACTAGCGAAGAAATTGCCAGAGCCGCCCGCTACTCCCAAGATCACGGAGACTCAACAGACTACCGTGAAAGAAATGGTTGCGCTGTCGGCCAGTTGTTCCAAAATGGCAGGCACAGAGTCAGAGGGCGCTGCCGCAGACTCTTCCCAAACTCTTTTTTCTTATAAGAAGGCCGAGTTTAAAGAAATCTCACTTACGGTTGAAAAACCATCGTTAGAGGAAGTACTCCTTGACTATGTGAAGAAAAGTCATGGAGAGATCGACATGACAAGATGTTCTGACGATCTCAAGATCCCGAATGAGGAGATCGAGAAGACTCTTGAGACCCTTGGAACGAAGGGTAAGATCAAGATAGAGTTGAAAACAAGCGATTAGACGTGAAATACATGAGTGCTTCACAGGAACTTGAAAAAAACGCGACCAACTACGCTTTGGAAGCGGTTAGACTCGACAAGCAAGGATCGAAGGGCATGGCCATAACCTTGTATCAGAAGGCCATAGAAAGCTTGTTGCAGTTAACGCAGCTGTATCCTGAATATGGACTGAACAAAGTGTACGTACAACGAGCCATTGCGTATCAAGAACGCATTAGAGCCCTTCAAGGAGCTGTGATGCGGGTCGAACCGAACCCAACTGAAACATGCAACGATGAAGGAAACGGAAAGACCACAGAAGGCAGCAAATCAAGCTATGAAGAATTGATAAAGATGGAAAAGCCGAGCGTTAGATGGGAAGAAGTCGTCGGCTTGGATCCTGCCAAGAAGGCCGTGAAGGAAGCTATCGTTTACCCGGTTCAGAGGCCAGACTTGTTCCCGCTTGGTTGGCCAAGAGGAATACTGTTATTTGGGCCGCCAGGATGCGGAAAGACGCTGATAGCTGCGGCAGTGGCGACTGAAATCGATGCTACGTTCGTTTCGATCGATGCTGCGTCGATAATGTCCAAGTGGCTGGGTGAAGCTGAACAGAACGTGGCAAAGTTGTTTGGTTCCATAAGAAAATCGGCCACAGAAGGAAAGCCATCGATAGTCTTCATAGACGAGTTGGACTCGCTGATGGGACAGCACGCGAACGAGGTGGGCGGCGAAATCCGGGTTAGAAACCAATTCCTGAAAGAAATGGACGGTATAGTCGACAAGGGCAAGAACCTACACGTTTACGTCATCGGCGCAACGAATAAACCATGGGACCTTGACTGGGGGTTCATAAGAAGATTCCAGAAAAGAATCCTCGTACCCCTCCCCGATCATCACACGAGACTCATGATGTTCAAACTCTACACGACTAACCTGTCCCTGGCTGCTGACGTTGACCTGCACGAGCTCGCGAGGATATCTGAAGGGTTCTCAGGAAGCGACATAAGAGATGTCGCACAGTCTGTGCAGCTGAAGCTCATAGGCGAATTCTTTGAGACAGGCCAAGCCAACAACAAGGAGGCCAAACCGCGATCATTAACGATGGACGATTTCAAACAGACACTTGAAGAGAGAAAGCCAAGCGTTTCACTCGATATGATCTCACTGTACACTAGATGGTCAGAAGCTTTCAAAGCCCTTTAAACGGAGGAGATAAAGCAAGGCAATGAAGTGTTGGGTGGAAAGGTTTGGAGAAGCATTGGTTATTTCTTGAAGAATTCTCCTTTCTCCCCTCAAGAATATTTCTCCAAACCCCACATGCCAACCAAATAGGCAGATCACTAACCTGCCTTGGAGAGAACATTTTCGAGTAGGTCTGCTAGTCTTTTCGGATTCTTTAACGCGTCAACATAAGGCGTTTCCAATTTCAGTTTCTCAGTCGAGAAGGGTCCAACGAAGACAAGTATAGGTTCGAAACAGTTCATAGCTTTGTACGCCTCATCAGCGGATTTTACCGTGACGATCTTGTATATGCGCCTGTTTCTGGCTACCAATTCTTTGAACCCCTCCAGAAGAATCACGTCTCGATTCTTACATCTTCGCAGAATCTCTCTCAGGGAAATGTTTTCGGCGCCTGTCTTTTCTACTGTGACAACTTCGTTGCTCGAGACGGCTATGATTGTTTTCGCTCCTGCCCTTGTAAATCTCCATGTGTCTTTTCCTTCGGTGTCAAATGAAAAGCCTTCTTCCGAAATGTGCTTTACCGCGGCTACTTCGTAATCCCTCTTTGTCAACTCTTTAGTCAAAGCTTCCAAAGCCGTGGTTTTTCCAGATTTCTTGGTGCCAACGACTGCGAATATTCTTGTTTTCAATTATCGTCCTCTGCGATTTCCATTTCTTCCATGAATATATTCTTAAGCTTGTTTCTTTTCATGTGTAATTTCTCTGAGGTGCTCTTCAGCCATTTGATGTACATCCTGAAAAGGTTTTGCAGAATCTCGGCCTTCTCAGCCTCGGACAGGTCCTTTTCTTCAGCCATCAGGAGCGCAAACCATTTCCCCGCGTCCGAAAGTTGATAAGCCTTAACCCACACTGTCCTTTTTCCCTTTTCAGCCTTTTCCATGTCTTCTTGCAAGAGTCCAAGCCGAGTCAACGACTTCAGATTCTCAATGATCGTTTTGTTAGAATAACCAAGTTTGGAAACGACGTCTCTTTGGTAAATCTTGTCTGAGATGCCTTGATCAAGTGAGAACTTCAGAATGTCAACCGCTGCTCTTGAACCGAAAATGGCGCTTAAAATCTTGGTTTTCTTCTCCGATGGAAGAAAGACTACGTAAGGGTGTAGATTTTCGCTCAAACTCTCCCCGGAGCCTGATCTGTCTCAGCATGGCTTAAGAGTTGCGGCATCTTGCAATAGGTTTTTTAGTATTTCAGGTGCTTCTTGTTCCAAGGTGTTTGCGACGATCGTTTCAGACTGGTTCCCCGTTGACGGGGACACTTTCGTCACGAAAGAGGGCTTTATATTAAATGTTTTCGGTTATGAGCATCCTGATGATAGAGTGTTCGCTTTTCTCAAGTATATTCCAGCCAGGTTCAAAGAATTTTTCCACATGGAGTTTCTGCAGAGAACTTGGCAATACGGAGCGACACAGCTCTTCAGGGCCGAGAAGCTCTACACTGCCCAAAACTATCAGGGTTTTCTTCAGACCTTCCGGGACAGATTCCACGACTTCGTGTACTACTGCCCGTTCAGGAAGAAGGATTTGATCAGCGCGCCTTTGACCTCCGTAGGAAAAATATACGTTCCGAGCATATGCTTGCGTTCACTGGAGAACCTTGAGAACAGAGACGACCTGCAGGAGGACAGTTTGGATTTCATCAATCTCCTCTCTAGCGAGTCAGGCATCGGCAGTCAAAACTTTGGAATTCATGGATCCGTAGCCCTGGGGATGCACACGATGAAATCTGACATTGACGTTGTGGTCTATGGGGCAGAGAACTATCGCACACTGGAAAAAACCGTCGAAAGACTGGTCGAAGCTGGAGTGCTTAGCTATCAATTTAACAACCGCTTGGACGCTGCAAGACATTTCAAAGGCCGCTTCGGGAAAAGGGTTTTCATGTACAATGCAATTCGCAAGCCTGAAGAGATCAACATGAAATACGGCACTTTCATGTACTCGCCTATTGTTTCGGTCAAATTCAACTGCCTTATCAAGGGTGACGCTGAAGCCATGTTCCGACCTGCTATCTACGAGATCGATGATTACACGCCAGCCAATGAAAAGTCACAGCTTCAAGAAGAGCAGACTCCTACATATGTGGTTTCCATGGTTGGCTGCTACAGAAACGTCGCAAGGCGAGATGACAGAATACGCGTTTCAGGAATGTTGGAACGGGTGGAAAACCTGAAAACTGGCGATTGTTTCCACCAGGTAGTCGTAGGAACTGGCAACAGCGAGGACGAGAGCATTTGGCCAATCTAGGCCTCAGAGATCGTGATGCGATAGTTACAAAGGAAGGCTTAATCTTCAGGGTGCTTGGCTATTCGCACCCATCGAACGCATACATTTGCGACGTTGAATACGCGCCTTCGAGGCATTTCAGGTCTGAAAATCCAAAGGCGCTGAGAACGAAAAAGCAGCTTGTTTTCTACAAATTCTACGAAGACGAAGGCTGGAAATTCCTTCGAGACATGTTCCCAGAATACCTTATCTTTCATGATATGTTGAGCAAGAGAATCATCGGCGTCATTGATGAAGACATCGCAGAAACACGAATGCCACATGAGAAACTTGAAAAGCTGAATAAGAGAGAACCTGGAGACGAGCTTATTGCCGCTCTACAGAAAGCATTGGGACTATTGATGCAGAATTCAGGATTATCGGTTAAGGATTTCGGGGTGTTCGGCTCTATACTTCATGATTTTCATCACCCTTGTTTTTCAGACTTAGACTTCACGGTTTACGGCAGAAAAAAAGTCGCCCAACTGCGCGAATCGCTGCAGCATTTGTACGCTGACAGTGCATCCTTGTTTGCGAACGAGTTTGAGACAGATGAGCCAATCAGGGGAAAACAATGGCATTTCATCGATTTCACGCCCAACGAGTTCGTCTGGCACCAGCGCAGGAAACTCATCTATGCTTTGTTTAAGGATGAAAAAAGTGGTAGAATCATCAAAGTAGAGCTTGAGCCTGTCAAAGACTGGAAAGAAATCAACAATGAATATGATTCAAAGACGAGAATAATCCAGAAGGGCTGGGTGAAAATGCTAGCCCGTGTAACGGGAGATGACGATGGTGCGTTCATGCCTTCAACCTACTATGTCGAACCGCTGAAGATAATGGAAGGGGCAAAATGTGCGGGAGAGGTGACTCGCATAATCTCCCATATGGAAGAGTTCAGAATGCAGGCCTTCAAGGCTGAGACGGTCCGTGTTGAAGGAAATCTGGAGGAAGTCGTATCCCCGAAGAATAGCTTTGTTCAGATTAGCCTAACTTACTGCCCAAGATACTATGAGCAAGTGTTGAAGGTGACCCCTCAGGTTTAGTTCATGCCAAGATCATGAAGTCTGACGGTTTGTTTCCGAGCAAGAGTCTGAAGTATTCGTTTCCCCTTCTATTCTGATGCACGTGTTCTAGTTTACCCCGTGCAAGGACTACCTCGCCATTTCTGGCTTGTTCACAGAATCTGCCGCGGAAAGATGTGATCTCTTCAATGTTTTCAACTCGTGGTCCCTCAAGAATCTCCGTGTTGCCTATCTTGTAGACACATGGCGTAAAAATCGCCTCCCCATCATCTGCGATAGTTGCTCTGATTTGTGCGTCGCCCATGTTCGTGTATTGAGTGTCACCGTATGTCTCGTCAATTTCTTTCCAATTCTTCACAAACCTAACGAAATAGTCAGTTCCCAAGAATTTGCCCTGCATAACTTTCCTCGATTCAGTTCGAACAAAACTCTCGAAATCAGCCCAACTGTCCTTCGAACGAAAATCGAACAAGACTTTCAAATCGTCTCGTGCGTAGGGTCTAAAGCCCCCGTACTCACTGACGGACGCGAGCGCTAACGTTTTCTCTAATGCCAAATGTGCTTTCTTGCAATTCTGTGAGCCATAAATAATAGGGTCAATGTCTGAATCAGCTTTGTGTAGTCCCACTAGGATTGAACCCGAAATCCCAATTGACTCCCAAGAAACATTCGCAGCTTTTTTCAACAATTCCGCCATCTGCAAAGCCTTGATTTCAAGCGCATCAAGCTTTGTTGCATCGCGCAATTCGTTTAGCTTTTTAGCAGGCCTATGTGTTTTTTTTATATCGAGAATTGGAACTTCGCACAACGTCTCATCGAAAATGTGGTCATAGATTAGATATTGTGGAAATTTCTTTCTCAGAAGTTCGTATCTTTCTGAGAGTGAGTAGATCTTGTCATATCTGGTTCCGTTCCTTTTTCTTTCTGCTTTCTTGCTCGGGAAATATCGAGGAAAAGCAATTGCCCTGTTTGGAGGATGAATCAAGCCCTTGACATCGAAGATCAAACCTGGAGCAGTCTCTATTAGGTCGCCTTCCAACGTTTTCATCGATTCAAACCTGTTGTTCCAGTATTGATTTCTTTTGTATGGCCCAGGGTGTTTTCCTTAGCGCCAGCACTATCGGAAGAGCTATTCCCGTAGCAATGGAGGCTTGTAAGAGTCTTATAGCTGGGTATATGAATGGACTGACGAGAAAGGCGGCGCGAGCGCCATTTAGCGTCAGGCCGAAAATATCTCCATAAACTGTGGGGACTGCGAAAATGTTTGATCCCCACATGTCATCCACTTGATTTCCGATGAAACATAATAAGAAGAACAATGTACCAATGTTTACAGAAAGAGAGAGTTTCTCGAACTTGCCGGAAAAGTTGATTGTCCCTTTTGAGATTCTGCTACCGATTATCACTGTGGGAATGATCAGCATAAGAGCGATTATCTTGTCCCAAATAACAGCCGCAGACACATAATAGTAGCTACTGAATGGTTGTGAAGGTGGAAGAAAAAGAAAAACTACAATCAGGAGAGCAAACGAAGCAAAAGCCCACTTCCACTTCCGATAAAAGATCAGTCCAACAACTAGGGCATTCAATGGGGGAGAAAGGAGAAAAGGTGCTCCGTATAAAGTTCCGCTAGCAGGCGGTAACACCCATGTTACAAATGCACCCAGAAAAGCAGCCAATGCGCCTAAATAGGGGCCTAACAAGAGTCCGAAGACTGAGGCAGTGAGCGCTCCAAGCGAAATATTTAGAGTCGGCACATTGATGACAGGGATTACTGGAGTTATTATTGATAAAATGTAGTAGAGCGCAGCAAAGACCGCAATTAATGCAATGTTGCGCGTTGACAGCTTCAACGATGCATATCTCCAGTGTACGTTTCTAACTTGCTGTGTATTTTTTTACATAAGATTAATAAGACTTTCTTGAAGACTTACGGGTGGAGTTGGCAATGGGTCCAGAAGAGTGTGCAGATCACATTTCAAAGTGTCTAGAATTGGCCATTCTTCTGGAAGCGAGCGTTCATAAACCAGGAAATGTGAGCGTGGTTACGAACTTCGAAAGCACTCGCTACGAGCATTTTCTTGCTTCCGCTGTGGCCGCAAGGCCTTCTTTCAAATACGCAGCAGAGCAAGGCATTGGTATTCAGAAGGACAAAATCCCTGTCCCCGACGTTGGTGTGGGCAAGATGATAAAGAATTGTGTGGCGGAGATTGAGTCTTGGCAACATGGTGGTAACACTCTGCTTGGCACAATAATTCTTCTTGTTCCAATCGCCGTTGCAGCCGGAATGACCTTACCAGATGGAGAACTTGAAGTTGCAAATCTAAGGAGAGATATGAAAACCATCGTCAATTCAACAACATCTAAGGATGCACTCGACGTTTACGAAGCAATAAGAATCGCAAAACCCAGCGGCCTGGGCAAAGCACCAAAACTTGATGTTAACGATCCAACGTCCGCCAGCAAGATTCTTCAGGATAAGGTCACGCTCTTCCAGATTTTTAAAATAGCTCAAAACTATGACACGATTTGCTCTGAATGGGTCCTCAACTACCCCATAACCTTTGATCTTGCCTACCCATTCTTTTCCAAACGGATTGCCTGTGGCGATGACTTGAACCAAGCCATACTTCACACTTTCTTGGAGGTCCTCGCAAAATATCCAGACACTTTTATAGCAAGAAAGGCGGGCATCGACAAAGCCAAAGAGGTTTCGGCTGAAGCAGCACAAATCCTCAGCCTTGGCGGGCTTGAAACTTCTGACGGAAAACGATGTCTGGCGGAGTTTGACGCGAAGCTTCGCAGGTTTAGCAATCTCTTGAATCCTGGAACCACTGCGGATATTCTCGCCGCTGCCTTGGCTTTGAGTACGTTGGGCGGGTACAGACCCTAACACCACATGAAATTCATCAGGACAGAATCAAAATGAACAGATTACAGAAATTCGCTGTTAAGATTTAAAGGTGGCAGCTCCAGTTAGAACATGAAGGCTAGGAAAAGCGAATGGAACAGAAATCACGTTTACGTGTGACATTAATAACAGGGCGAACGATAGATCAGGGAGTTGGAAAGGAGCAGGGAAAAGTCTCCGAAGTATATAGAGACACCGTTTCGATCTGTTACATTGATCCTAGCGATTTGAAGAAGCTCGGGATAAAAGAGAAGAACAATGTCTTGGTTTTAACAGAATATGGTTCAGTTGTGGTCAAGGCTGTCAGGTCGCTCAGGGCTCCGCATCCAGGACTGATTTTTATGCCCTACGGTCCATGGGCAAACGCGGTCATGAACCCTGATACCCATGGAATCGGCATGCCTTCCTTGAAAGGTATTCCGGGAGAGATCCAATCTGCACAGGAAAAACCTATGCTAAGCCTGCAAGAGCTCTTGAAGGAGCAGTTTGGGAAGTAGCAGTATGCCTGTCGTTAAGGCTGTGACCTGTCCGGTCTGCGGATGCTTGTGCGATGACATAGAAGTGACAGTTGAAGATGGGAAGATCGTTAAAGTGAAAAATAGCTGTGCCATGAGCGAATCGAAATTTCTAGGCTATGGTGGCCACAGGCGCCTTAAACCACTCGTCAGGAAGAACGGGAACCTCGTCGAAACTTCACTCAAGGAAGCCGTGACCAAGGCCGCGCAGATCTTGGCCGAAGCGGACTATCCTCTGTTGTATGGTTGGAGTTCAACAAGCTGTGAAGCCATACGCGTCGGTCTAGAGTTGGCAGAGGAAGTCGGCGGTGTGATCGACAATACCTCAACTATCTGTCACGGCCCTTCTGCGCTGAGCATTCAGGACATCGGTATTCCGACATGCACGCTTGGACAAGTTAGACACAGGGCCGATTTAGTGATCTACTGGGGAAGCAACCCTTGGGCTGCTCACCCAAGACACATTGAGAGATACACTAGCTTTTCAGACGGAAGGTTCGAGCAGAACGAGTGGAAAGGATACATGAGCAAGGTTAAGGCATCGAATGCCAGAAAGAAATTTGAGAGCGCACTCAGGAAAGTGCTTCCGAAGGAAGGCGTACCCGCTCCTTCAACCGACAGTAAGGATCCATATCCTGCACTTTTGAAGCAGGGAAGGAAACTGATAGTAGTTGACGTTAGGAAAACGAGATCGGCAGAAATAGCTGACTACTTTGTTCAGGTTGAGCCTAACAAAGATTATGAGCTTTTCGAAGCATTTAGGGCTCTGATTCTCAACGAGGAGATTGACGTGGACAAAGTTGCTGGCGTGCCTCTAGAATACTTGGAAGAAATCGCCGAGGTCATGATCAACTGCAGTTTCGGAGTGATTTTCTTCGGCCTTGGACTGACGATGAGCACGGGGAAACTGAGAAACGTTGACGCAGCACTCTCATTGACTCGCGACTTGAACATGCGCACAAAATTCATGATAATACCCATGAGAGGGCACTTTAACGTAACAGGAGCAGACACAGTCTTCACTTGGCAAACAGGCTTTCCATACGCTGTAGACTTTTCTCTGGCTTACCCAAGATACAATCCAGGAGAAACGACGGCCGTTGACGTGCTCCTCCGCGAAGAGTCAGACGCAGCCTTAGTCGTTGCCTCAGATCCAATAGCGAATTTTCCCAAAAAAGCCGCTCAACACATGGTCAAGAAACCTCTGATAGTCATAGATCCACACATGAACGCAACTTCACAGATGGCTGATGTTGTTTTTCCATCAGCTTTCGTCGGAATAGAAGCTGAAGGAACAGCGTACCGCATGGACCATGTGCCCCTACCGCTTAAGAAAGTCGTCACACCCCCAAAAGGTGTGCTCACTGACCAAGAGATACTGAAGAGGATCCTTTCAGAGGTCAGAAAAATCAAAGCTAGCAGCAGCGCGGAGGCAGCATAGGTGGAGCTTCTGATAAAGAACGGTTACGTCTTCGATCCGATAAACAGGATCAACGGCGAAAGAATGGATATCGCCGTCAAGAATGGCAAGATCGTCGAAAAAGTCATGGAGCGCAGGGCCCGCAAGATAGATGCTTCGGGAATGATCGTGATGCCGGGCGGCGTTGACATTCACACTCACATTGCAGGGTCAGAGGTGAACACTGGAAGACTCCTCAGGCCTGAAGACC
>DASPTR010000010.1:0-8049 GCA_035623315.1 Candidatus Acidiferrum sp.
CCGTGAATCAGCTCGGGGGACTCAACGGTCTGGAAACTATTTGTCCAGCAATAATCATGATAGGACTGATGTTAGTCTCTGGCCCAAACGCGATTTTGCTGTATGTTCCACTAATCGCGTGGCTGATTCTGGCGTCTTTCAATTTTGAGGGTAAAATCTTCGTGGGCAACACTGGCTCTTTCTCGATTGGAATGACGTTGGCCGCGTTCGCAATCATTTCTGACCTGAAGGTTGATCTGCTGATTTCGCTTCTGCCCTACATATTCAATTCAGCCTTGATCCTTCTGACTTTCTTCTTTTTCAGAACCAAAGGACACCTTTCTTTTGACGGTGAAAAACTCTCTTCAGATCATAGGAGAAGCCTAGTCACGCTTGTCACGTATCATCGACCTTTGACCGAACGCCAAACAGTCATAATAATCTCATTGCTAGTCGTCATATCGACTGTTGTGGCTTCACTGATTCAGCTGTTCGGATAATATTGGAAACTTTTTACGTTCACCTTGCAATTGTGGATCGACCCAAAGTTGTTGTTCGAGTTTCCCTATTGCCTCGAGAACGAGAAAGTGCAAGCAATGTCTAAACGGCAAAAGTTCTGCGCTAAGGGGTGATTGGCGGGTGAGTGGACCACTGCGAAACAGCTAAGATTACTCACTCGTTCTTCTAGAAATAATCTGAACTGAACACGCAGAAGCCATTTGATTTGCTGTAAATGAAAAGAGACGATTTTGAAAAGCTTCTTTTCGATCATCCAGCAAGAACTGGCGCTGAAAATACAACGTTAGCCATCAGACATCAAACACGCGGGCTACGTTGATGGTTGATGCCATAATGCATCCAGCACCTTTTCCGTTAGAGTTTTCTCGCTGAGATGCCTAGCAAAATCAGTGACTACTATCATCCCAATCAGCGTGTTTCCTTCTAGAACGGGAAGTCGTCTAATTCGGTTGTCAATCATCTTCCTCGCCGCCTCATTGAGTGAAGCATCAGGTTCGATTGTTACCAGCGGTGTGGTCATTATTTCTGATATCTTTGTATCCAGCGGAATTCTTTTTGCTACAACCCTTCTAACAAAATCTCTTTCAGTTACTATTCCTTTAGGTGTTTCAGCTCCACAGACTACTAAGCTGCTCACCTGTTTGAGACGCATGAGCTCGGCAGCTTCAACAACGTTTTTCTGAGAGTCTATGGTCAGAACGCCTTTTGTCATAAAATCTTTGACTTTTGCCATCTTCTCACAGGATAGATTGTCTAAAATCGAATAAAAGGCTTGTTCAATCTCTATATACCCGCGCCCTTCCAAAAATGGACGCCCACACAATGAATAACATAAACCATACGCAACAACAATCATTTTGACTGCCCAATTATGGAAAGAAATCGAACTCCCAAGACATTCGGGAGAAAAAAGACACACGAGGAACATAAAACAACAAAGCAATAATAAGGAGAAAACACTGTCAATGCTACAGGCGGGTGAGTGGACCTCCACCCGTTCCGCCACAAGAAATCCCGGCGTTGGAGGTGAATGAACGAAATTCGACAGCAGAGATTTGGCGTTGACGGCAGTTTTTGCGGCGCTGTATGCAGTGGTCAACTTTGCACAATCTTTTTCTCCCTTCGGTAATCCTTCAGTCTACGGACCCGTACAATTGCGTCTTTCAGACTTCCTAATTGCTTTGGCTGCTGTTTTAGGATGGCCAGTTGTGATCGGGGTTACGGTCGGATGCGCTGTAGTGAACGTGTTCGGACCAATAGGATTCGTTGACGTTATCTTCGGTTCCCTTGCCAACTTGGTAGCAGCA
Organism: Candidatus Acidiferrum sp.; assembly: GCA_035623315.1. Classification (GTDB taxonomy): domain Archaea; phylum Thermoproteota; class Bathyarchaeia; order Bathyarchaeales; family Bathycorpusculaceae; genus DASPTR01. The sequence goes on from DASPTR010000010.1 coordinate 1,806, forward strand.
ACCCTCGTGCTTTCGCTGAGAAAACACAGATTGTTAGCGTGCATTGCCGGCGCTTTGCCGATAGGGTTTATCGTTGGAGGCGGATACCTATGGATATATTTCCCTTATCAACCAGCTCAGCTCTCGTTCTTGCCAGCATGGGTGACGACGATGACCAGCATTCTGGTGAGTAGTCTGATCACGATTCCAATCATCGGCTATGCGGTTCTGCGAATAATAAGCAGGCGTAACATCATCGAACCCCTGAAGTCACACGGGCTGAAAACGCTTCCGTACGATTAGCAAGACAACTAAAGCGTTACATGAATCTTTCCAGTTTTGTTAACCCTATTATTTCTTCGAAATCCAAGCCCAAAGCATCTAAGACTTGATCGAAAGTTGAACGGAGGTAGGCCACATATTTGTCTATGTCTATTTCGCTTTTCGTTGCAAGCTCGACAGGTTTGACGTGTGGCTCCCTGGTGACCTTAACGTAGCTTATCAGGTCTCCGGCTTTCAGTTCAGCTCCGTTACTTTCTAGCATTCTTGCGGCTCTAACGTGTTGCGGCGTCGTCTTTGTATAGTGCCCTAACTCTTCGCCTAGGGTCACGTTGAATGCTAGCTCGTTCATGGTTTCCCATTCGCGTCTCTTGAGCCGCATGTAACAGTCGCGGACGACCCCGCATATCTCTCTTTTTGCGCTTTCGAAATCTGACGGTGTCTTGACCGCCGCTAGACTCTGCTTCATTCTGTCGAAAGCCTTTTTGATGAAAATCGGAATGTGTCTTTTCTTTCCTGTCAATCCCTTGACGTCGACTGTGCCGTCTTCTAACACGCCTAGGTAATTCTTTTTTCTTGAGCTGAAGACGGCATACCTGTACATTTTGTCTACGTCTAGGCCCATCTTCAGTTCGTGTTCTGTCCAGTGGGCCAGTTCTTCAATCTGCTGTTTTGACGGGTTTTTCAGGAATAGGCTGTCGGTGTCACCGTAGAGCACTTGGATGTTGAGGCTTTTGGCTTTCTGCAGTATTTGGTTTATTGAGTGTCTTCCGACGGCTGCTGTTGCCTCTGCCACTGGCGGGCAGTAAAGATCGAAACTGTCAGCGCCGAATACGCCGTAGCTTGCATTCAGGATTACTTTAAGTGCGCCTTGTGTGACGTTGTACCAGCTTCTCAGGTCAGCTGGTAATGTTTTGTCTTTGGATTTTGGCTTGTACCATTCGACGCGGAGGTCTCTGAGCGATCCGATCAGTAGGCTTTCTAATGCTCTTTTTTTGGTGCACACCCAATGCGGAGTGTCGGGTATCATGTTGTGGCGGCATTCTGGGTGAGAACAGAGAATTGACTGGTAGCCTAGATTCCACACCTTAATTATGGACGGGTACAGACTTGGGAAGTCCATGACTGCAACGTTGAAGTGGACTCCTGGAGTCGGTTCGACGACTATGGCTCCCTTGTATTTTTTGCCTTTTATTATCGCTTTTGTCGCCGTTTTGCCTTTTACGGCGATTATGTCTTGTGAGTTGGGTATGAGCATGCCTTTTCTGCGGTGTTCGCGATGCATGAAGTCTCTTATCCAGCGTGAAACGCCTTGGCGGCTCACGTCCTCCATCGGCATGCTGCTGATCCTGGCTAGGACCAGAATGAGTTTCATCGTTAGGTCGTCTTCAAAGCTTGAGAGTTTGAAAGTGATTTCCGAGTCTCTGAAGCAGTATCTGGCAAGTTCACTGTAGCATAGGTCACCTAGACTCCTGTCGAACCGCACTTTCTCCAATCCGATTAGGGCTCGGCCTACGTCGTCAAGCGTTACGTCTCTGTAACGGTTGTTGAAGGCGTAGATCTGGATTGAACGGTTGAAGAAGAACTTGTACAAGTCGATGTGTACGCCATAGCTCAGTAGGCTTACGCGTCTGCCCAATTCTATTGGGACCTCGCTTCTTCTTAATCCAAGGTTCTGTGCTCTGTGGAACAAATATGGCAGGTCGAAATCGTCGCCGTTGAAGGTTAAGACGAACGGGTAGTCACGCAGGCAGTCGAAGACGGCTCTCAGCAGTTTCTCTTCCTTGTCGAATTTTTTGACGTTTATTTCGGCGGGAAGATGTTCGGATCCTTCTCTGATGCCTTCACGTTCCAGAAGTAGCACTTCTTGGAGTCCATCTGAGCCGTAGAGCGAAACGCACACGACTGGATAGGCTGCCTGCTCAGGGTTGGGTACTCTCGTCGGGGTTGGCGCGAGGACTTCTATGTCGAAGGCTAAGCGGCGGAACTTCGGAGCTGGATAGTCTAGCAGTCTGGCCCATTCTTCTATGTATTCTCTTTCTTCAGGGGTTGCGTCCTTGAAAGTTCGGAGTGTTTCGGCAACTATTCTTTCAGTCTCATCTATTTTCTTCGGGAATAGTTGCCCATTCTTGACTTCGTATGGCATGCCTGGCAGAAGATTTCTGTCGTAGATGTAGGATTGGTAGTACTTGATTTTTGATTCCCACACTTTGATGTCTTCTTGGGCTATGGGTGTTTCTGCGACTTTCGGATAGTCTTCAGGTATTATGTCCCTGATGCACCCTGATGGACGGCCTCCGACGGCTAAAGGATCGTTTGTGACTATTTTTGTGATTTTGACATTTCTGTTGCATAAAGCATCGAACTTTTCCACTATTTCGAAATGATCGAGGCCAGGATGTTCCGTCAGCCTAGTCATTTTCTCAAGTTCATACTGTGAAAGATTCGTTAGGCAATAGGGTTTATGTCCCGTGTTGTCCAGCCAAAAATAAATCTGGCCGGAGACTGGCTCGTAGAGTTTAATCAGGGCTTTCTTGGCCAGCCCGTCATACGTGGCCGAGACAAAATACGAGGATGACAGGTTGAGAGGGGCAAGTGGCGGGAAAACACGTTTTCTTTCATTTTGCTGTGCAGGTTTCAACGTTTGGGCTGGCGGTACTTGCTCGTCGCTTACACGTGGAGGATGATCGTTCGTGAATAGTTGGTCCAAACGTTGTTGCGCCATTTAGCCCTGACCTAACTAGCCTATTAAACCGCGTTGCCTAAAATCTCTTGCTAGCGATTGATTATGCTTCTTCAGCTTCGTTTTCTGTGATGGTCTTGGCAAGTTCTTCTGTTGTCATATGTCCTACGTTGCCTAATCCGTGTTTCCGGACTGCGATCTCTCCTGTTTCAGTTTCGCGTCTGCCGCATAGGGCTATGCATGGAATCTTGCGGACTTCGGCGTTTCTTATTTTGTAGCTTACAGTTGACGTACTTGAGTCCACTTCTGATCTTACTCCGCAGGCGAGCAGTTCCCTGTTGATCTTTTGGGCGTATTGCAGGTAATTGCAGCCTATGGGCAGAACTGCAACTTGGGTCGGGGCCAACCATGCTGGAAGGTTTCCGTTGCAGTGTTCTAAGAGGATGGCAAAGAAACGTTCGACGGCTCCGAACAATGCTCTGTGCAGCATGACGACTTCGTGGTCTTTCCCGTCGGGTCCAACGTAGGTTAAGCCGAACCGTTTGGGAAGGTTGAAGTCAAACTGAATCGTTGTGCATTGCCACTCTCTGCCTGAGGCGTCAACGATGTTCAGGTCAATTTTGGGTCCGTAGAAGACGGCTTCGCCCTTCACCTCTCGATACGGTATCTCTTTTTTCTTGAGTGCCTGTGCCAGCGCCTCTTCAGCTTTGTTCCACTCGGTTTCTGATCCCATGTACTTTTCTGGTTGTTTCGGGTCTTTCGTTGATAGATAGAACTTGTATTCTTTGAAGCCGAATCTCTCTAGCATGTGTTTGACGAAGTCTAGGAGCCGCAGAATTTCGTCTTCAACCTGTTCCTGCGTGCAGAATATGTGCGCGTCATCTTGAGTGAATCCTCTGACTCGTAGAAGTCCCTGCAGTGTTCCTGATCGTTCATACCTGTACACTGTTCCCCACTCGGCGTACCTGACAGGCAGTTCTTTGTAGCTTCTCGGTTTAGACTTGTAGATTTGGATGTGGAAGGGACAGTTCATCGGTTTCAAGACGTAGCCTTCTCCGCCTTTTCTGAAAATGTACATGTTGTCTCTGTAGTAATCCAGATGTCCCGAGATCTGCCATAATCTCTGTCTTGCCATGTGAGGCGTGCAGACGAGTTGATAACCATTTTTTACGTGCTCTTTTTCCCAGAAGTCACGTATTAGGTTGCGGATGATCGTCCCATTTGGATGCCAGAGGACGAGTCCGACGCCGACTTCTTCGCTTATTGAGAACAAATCTAACTGTTGACCTATGACGCGATGATCAGCTGTAGAATTCTTTCTTTGTTTACTTTTATCTTCGAGGTTTTGGTTCAAAGGGTTTTCAGAGGATTCTCTACTTTTGAAAAATCGTCTAGCTTTCTGTTTGTGAATACCCCATGGGTCACACCAGGCTAGGTTAGAACGGCGTCAGCCTATTTATTCGTTGTTCCTGCTGGATTTTCCCCTGTTCTCTTTGATGTTGACAAGTCTCCTTCAGTCTTATCTATGTCGCTGTATCTGTGTATCAGCGTGAAACGGCGTTGCTTAGAGAAGCTTGGACGCTTGCTATCGAAACGTTGAGCTGGATGCAGATGCAGAGGCTGAGCGAACGCTTGGCTCTTGCAAAGACTGTTACTCAACTGGGAATACGGGATCCCGCAACTGTGCGGTTCGCGTACATGCTTGTATGTGAAACTGTGAGAAGACAAAACTTCATTGACAGGTTCATAAGTGTCGCGTTGAAACCGAAGTCGATAATCGAGCTCGAGCGTGGCCTGCGTGCGTTTCTGCGCCTTTACGTTTACCAGACTCGGATGGCAAGAAACTGGTCTAAACCTGATGTTCAAGAGGCCGAAAAGATTGCGAGTTTAGGCCGATCTATCTTGGGATGGAAGACTTTTCAAGAGGTTGAGCCTGTTCTGGGCTTCCTCTTAACGCAGAAGCCAGCGTTGGTGTTTGAGCATGCAAGTGACGAAGAACGTATTGGGCTCAGCACTTTTCATCCTTCATGGTTCGTGAGATACTGTCTAAGACTGTTCGGCAGGGTCCAAACTATCGCTCTGTTGGAAGCCGACTTGCAGAAACCGCCGACGTACATTAGGGCGAACACTCTTAAGTTGACCGAACCCGAAATCCTGGTTAGACTCGAGGGGGACGGCATAAAAGCTGACAAGATAGAGCCGTTGAAATATGTGTACGTGATCACAGAGACAAAGATTCCTCTCATGAAAACGGACAGTTACAAGGAAGGCCTATTCTTCATTCAAGACAAAGCAAGCTGTTTCGCTGCAGAAGCCGCAGACCCGAAGCCAGGAATCACCCTGCTAGACGTGTGTGCTGCCCCAGGTGCCAAGACTACGTACTTGGCTCAGCTTATGCATAACAGCGGTTCAATATACTCTGTGGATTATTCGAGGCGTAGGATGATGTTGTGGGGAGCTGAAACAAGGCGCATGGGGGTCAAGATCGCGGAACCCGTGATTGCTGAAGGCCGGCATGCTTTGCCTTTGATGATTGAATCAGACATCGTCGTCGTGGATCCTCCTTGCACGGGAACTGGCACTTTCAGGAAGGTGCCTTCTGCCAAGTGGAGGCTCACGCCTCGTTCCATCGACAGGATGGCTGATATCCAGTGGCAAATACTCAACAATAGCGCTGAAAACGTGAAAAGCGGGGGAATACTGGTTTACTCAACCTGCAGCATTACTGTTGAAGAGAATGAGATGCAGATCGAAAAATTCCTGAAGTGGAATCCTGACTTTTCCGTAGTAAGCATTGAACCCAGAATAGGTGTGCCCGGTCTGAGAACTTTGGAAAAGTGCCAAAGACTCTACCCTCACATTCATGACTGTAACGGATTCTTCATCGCAAAGCTGCAAAGAGACTGACTGCCAAAAGAACATTAGTCGCGTTATCGACGGCAGGCGATTGCCTGCAAGTGTCCTGCCAAAGCAAGAGCGTCTGGTTTCTCACACACGACGAGCTCAAACTGCAGTATCTTCTGAAATAGTTCTTTATCGTAGTCCTTTTTCATGAATACTTCGGTGGAGATGCGCAGAGGCATTGTTGTGCCTTTGCCCACGATTTTCTCTACATGAAATCCGCTTTTTTCCAGAAGCGTTTGGAACTCGTTCGGTGTCCAAGTGTAGATCTTGACCTTGCGGTCTTTAGTCATGGTGTTGTGTTCTTTGCGTTGTAGCAGCCTGAGAGTCTTGTCGACGTCTTCTTTTTTCGGGTTCTCGGACAGTGAGGCTAAGCATTGCGCGTACACGTTTTGAGCTGAA
>DASPTR010000011.1:0-16600 GCA_035623315.1 Candidatus Acidiferrum sp.
TCTCTCCCATAGCCTTTAACATGTTCAAAAACTTTTACCACGCGGAACCCAGAACTATCGTCGTCAAAGGCGACGATACCCGAGTCGATCTAGGCGGCAAGACTCTTCGGTTCATTCAGACACCCTGGCTTCACTGGCCTGAAACCATGAGCACCTACCTGATCGAAGAGAAGATACTATTCAGTTGCGATGCTTTCGGCTCCTTCAGGCAACTTCCTCATGGCGCAATCATGGAATCAGATGTTGAAAACAAAGATCAGTACATGAACGGTTCTTCCAAGAAGTATTTTGCGGGCGTTTTCAGCGGGCAAAGAGAATGGGTGCTGAAAGCCCTGAAGAAATTCGAAGATCTAAGCATCGAACCCCAAATATTGGCGCCCAGTCATGGTCCGGCATACACCATTGACACCAGAGAAATCATGAACAGATGGGCCTCATGGAGCAAGCCCGTATACGCCAAAAAAGTGGTCATAGCTTTCGGCTCCATGTATGGAATGACAGCCAAGTTTGTTGAGGCCATCGCAAAGGGAGTCGAAGAGGCAGGAGGTCAAGCAAAAGCCTTAGATCTTTCAAAGACGACACCCGTGGACGTGCTAACCGAAATGTTGGACGCACCAGCCTTAATGGTCGGATGCCCAACCTACGAACGCGATCTGTTTCCAAAAGTGAAACACTTCCTGAATTTTCTAGAGCTCAAAAAACTTTCAGACAGGCCAGTAGGGATCTTCGGAAGTTTCGGTTGGAGCGGCGAAGCATCCAGAAAGTTGGAAGAAAGACTCGGTGCTCTAGGTTTCAGGCTTGTGGGGAAACCACTTGCAGTTCTCGGAAGTCCCACGCAGGAAGACCTTGAAAGAGCCAAAACATTAGCCAAGGCAGTGGCTGAAACCGCGTTTTCAGAAAGAGGATTATGAGGCTAATCAGGAGGCAGATGGCTATGTCAAATTTATGGTTTAAGTTGATGGCGGCAGAGTTCAAAATTCGAGACGCCATAAAGCCGCGCAAGAACATTATTGAAGAAGTTGGAATTAAGCAGGGCTCAAGAGTGCTTGATTATGGCTGTGGACCAGGCGGTTACGTCAAGGCTGTATCTGAGTTAATCGGCGAAACGGGCAAATTATATGCCTTAGACGTGCTGCCTGTTGCCGTCGACATGGTAAAAAACCTCGCAAGAAAGAGCAACCTAAAGAATGTTGAAACAATCCTTTCCGACTGCAAGACAGGATTGCCAAACAATAGCATAGACGTTGTATTGCTGTACGATACGTTCCACGATTTAGAAGACCAGAACGCGGTTCTGCAAGAGCTGCACCGAATATTGAAGCCAAACGGCACACTTTCGTTTAGTGATCACCACATGAAAGAAGCAGATATCACATCCGCGATTACAAACCAAAACCTCTTTAGACTGTTAACAAAAGGAAAATACACATACAGCTTCAGGAGAAACTAATCATCCCCGCGAGCCTCAACTCGCGCTTGAATCAGTGCATGTCGATTTGGGCTCTCTGCAACTGGCCTGAGTAGTCGACGTACACCGTTTTGGTCTCAGAGAACTCTTCTATCCCTTCGATTCCACCCTCTCTTGTTCCAGTGCCTGTGTGTTTCACTCCTCCGAAAGGAAGGTGAACCTCAGCTCCTACAGTGCTTGAGTTTATGTAAGTCAGTCCTGCCTTGATTCTCATGATAGCTTCACATGCTTTATTCACATCCCTCGTGTAGATCGCGGAGCTCAACCCGTATTCAACAGAATTCGTCACCTCAATCGCCTCATAGAGGCTTTTTGCAGAGATTAGCGAGACAACTGGACCGAATATCTCCTCCTGTGCGATCCTCATGTCAATCGTACAGTCTGTGAACAAAGTGGGCTCGAAGAAGAAGCCTTCCATCTTAGGAGATTCTCCGCCGATCAGAAGTTTCGCTCCTTCCTTCTTTCCGATTTCAACATATTTGGCGCTTTTTTCTTGGGCAGCGACGTTTATGAGAGGCCCAACGTCAGTTCGGGGCTTGAGTCCATCGCCAATTTTGAGCCTTCTAATCCTGCTCACTAACATCTTCTCAAATATGCTCTTAATCTTCTCGTGAACCACTATTCGAGAAGCCGCAGTGCATCTCTGACCAGTCGTTCCGTACCCGCCCCAAATCACTCCGTTAACGGCGAGGTCTAGGTCTGCATCATCCATGACTATGATGGCATTCTTCCCGCCCATCTCCAAACCGACTTTCTTGAGTCCTGCTACTCTCAGGATCGCGGCACCAGTGTCCTTATGCCCAGTGAACGATATTGCCCCCACTTTTTCATGCTTCACAATGGTCATTCCCACGTCCTCACCTGAGCCAGTGACCATGTTCAGAACACCGCCAGGCAGTCCAGCTTTTTTCAATACTTCAACGAGCCGGGTCGCGCACAGCGGCGTGTCCGACGACGGCTTAAAAACCACCGTGTTTCCACATATCAACGCGGCCATTATTTTCTGTGCCGGAATCGCCAACGGAAAATTCCACGGAGTTATCAGCCCGCAAATGCCAACAGGCATTCTCATAGTAAAACACAGTTTCTTCCTCAGCTCAGAAGGTGTTGTGAAGCCAAACAATCGTCTGCCTTCACCAGCCATATACTCAGTCACGTCTATTGCTTCTTGAACATCCCCCCTTGATTCTTGGATGACTTTTCCCATTTCCATGGTCATCTCTCTTGCCAGCCGTTCCTTGTTCTTGCGGAGCGATTGAGCAGCTTTCAAAAGCACTAGGCCCCTTCTCGGCGCAGGCGTCCCGCTCCAATCAGGGAAAGCCTTCTCGGCAGCCTCAACGGCCTGGTCAACATCTTCCTTGCATCCTTTTTGGAAAACTCCGAGAATCTGCCGCGGCTTGGCTGGATTGTCGCTTGAGAATGTCTCGCCTGAAGCTGAATCGACCCATCTGCCACCTATGAAGAGTTTATGGTTCTTGTGGTCGCTCATGTTCTCAACAACGTAACCGGTGATCCTGTTTTTTATAAGACTTTGTTCATGCACGTGGAACGTAACCAAATTATCCTTGGCTCAAGCAAGACTGAAATGAAGGTTCCTCTATGATAACTAGAATGGTGCAGATCTATGGTTGAACATTGTGTTTTCTGCAGAATAGCACGGGGTGAGGCTCACGCGAGTCGCCTGTACGAGGATGATGACGTCATGGCATTCTTAGACGCAAGGCCCGTCAATGAAGGACACACGCTGGTGATATCAAAGAAGCATTATGAGAACATCCATGAAATTCCAGACGAGGAGCTTGCAAAAGTCTTCAAAGTCGCCAAAAAAGTGGCTGCAGCAGTCATGAAGAGTGAAAAAGCCGAAGGAATAAGAATACTTCAAAACAACGGACAAGCCGCCAATCAAGTCATATTCCACTTTCACGTCCACGTCATTCCTGAATATGAGGGACAGGACCGATACAGACCCCGCGGAACCCCCGAACAGGACGAACTAGAAAAGGTTGCAGCAAAAATCAGAAAATCATTATGATCACATCAGTCATTTTTTGCAGCCAAGCAGTTCGGAAATGCTCTTTAACACCTCCTTCAAAAGTGCGTAGTATAGCATAAGAGATATTTCGTCGTTGCCAATTGTTTGCTTTGAGGAGGAAGCGTTTTGAGCGACGCCGACGAGGTTCTGAAGGAGATTGAACGGATGACGAAGAAGGAGTTTCTGCCTATAATTGGGCCTCGCAGGGGAAAGGTCTTGGTGGAAGCCATTCGCAAAGCCAAGCCGAAACGCGTCTTAGAGGTCGGAACCCTAATCGGCTACTCTGCGATTCTCATGGCCAAAGAGCTTGAAAGCGAAGCTCATTTAATCACTATCGAAATCCACGCGAGCGAAGCGAAGAAAGCACGGGAGAACATAAAAAGGGCAAAGGTGCAACCTTCAATCGACGTGCTCGTAGGCGACGCAGTCGAGATAATACCAACGTTAACAGGCAAATTCGACATGGTCTTCATAGACGCTGAAAAAACAGAATACATGGAATACTTGCGCTTACTCGAACGCAAACTCCACGAAGGAAGCATCATCGTTGCAGACAACGCAGGCACATTTGCAGACGAGATGAGACCTTACTTGGACTACGTGAGGACTTCAGGCAAGTACAGCAGCAAGTACGTGCCCATCGGTGAAGACGGACTCGAAGTCAGCGTCAAGCTCTGAGTTTCTTTCCCTAAGCTTTTCCGTAAACCGGAATAGACGCACCGCTGACTGCCTTCGAATCGTCTGAAACGAGAAACAGAACAGCCTTCGCCACTTCGTCAGGCTTGACCCATTTGGAGAAATCCGCGTCAGGCATACTGCGCCTGTTATCAGGCGTGTCAATCGTGCTGGGTATCACACAATTCGCGTTAATGTCATATTTCTTGAATTCTTCGGCGATAGTCTCCGTCAGCACGATGATACCCATTTTGGAAATAGCATAAGCGCCGCTCTTGATTCGGAAACGCTTTTCAACGGCTGCCCTGGAAGAAATGCTAACGATCCTTCCGTAGTTCTGTTTCACCATAAGCTGCAAAGTCGCTCTTGAGCAAAGGAATGCTGATCTCAAGTTGACGTCCATCATGAAGTCCCAGTCACTCTCTTTCATGCTGGCTAAGTCACTGCCGGCCCGAAAAGCCCCAGCTATGTTAAGCAGAATGTCCACACGCCCATATTGAGCGGTCACATTCTGAAACAATGCCTGCACGCTGCTTTCATCTGTCACATCGGCCTGGAGACAAGTCAACAACGCAGAATCCTTGCCCACGTACTCGGCGAGTTCCTTCTTTGACTCTTCGGTTCGATACGTTGAAACAACCCGTGCGCCTTGGCTCAGCAGCATCTTGACCACGACTCTGCCGAGGGCACCTGTTGCCCCCGTAACAACTGCGACCTTCTCATTCAGCGACATACACTGCTTCTCCACAGTCATATGTGAACAACGTATTTTTCAACCATGTGGTGCGGGTAGTAACTCTCTTTAGCTTTTCGGAGGCCTGGCACACCCAAGTCCTGTTCTCTATTCACGAACTTGAAGCCCCCTAGCGCGTTTTGGCAGAACCACTGGTTGATCAGTTGGTATAGCCCTTCGAATTTGGGGTTGGCTTTCTCAAAGTGGACGACTGCAGTGTCGTTGCTTAACCGTTCGGCCAGCGTGAAAGCTTCTAACTTATCTTCAACGTAGACGGCTCCTCCGATGACCGCGAGGTAATCGTAGTTTTCAAAGACAGTTCTTATGGCCGTGTTCTCTGCTTCCAGACCTGGCACTCTTCTGCAATCTCTGAGGTTGCACCATTCTGTCTGAAGTTGCAGGCAGTCTTTGGTTTCTGAAGTGTGAATCGTTGCATATCTGCACTCGTGGTTCGAGAGACAGCGGGCGACGAAATTACGCTTGGGATGGTACCTTTCACCAGGAAGATCGGCAAGATCACTTAACAGGTAGACGTAGTCCCAGTCATCGCGGTCAGGTTCAATCTTCAACGCTTTCGTGTCCAGAGACAGCAGTTGATCGCGAGTGACTCCGTAAAGCAACAGAACTTCATTTACAGCCGAACTAAGTGTTCTCAAGGCCGTCAACACTTCGGCCAAAGGTTGTTTTCCCAAGGGCGGCAAGACGAAGGTCTTGCCATCACTTAGCCTCGTGCGCTTGATCAGTAACGTCTCTCCAAGACGAGAAAGTTGGACCGGTTCAAAAAGGTTCCACGCGTACAAATTAGTAAAAGTCAGCTCAGATATTTCAGGCATCATCACGGTTAAGAGCCGATCAAGCAATGGTTTGTCATTAAGCATTATTCCCCTGAAACAAGGAAATTCTGGCACATCGCTCATGACTTTAGCCCCACAAACAATGTACGATACTGTCCTGATTATCATAAGGGCATTTCGGGTGACAGACAAAGAAGTTTATTGAACGCAAATTGTTTTAGTCTCCTGGGTGATATGATATTTCACTCGATTAAACCGTTAATCCCTGATGGTAATCATGGCTATGACGAAGGAAGAGGCGGAAGAACACCTCAAGAGAGTCGAAGGTTGGAAATTGGTTAACGATTCCATCGAGAAGAACTACAAATTCAGCAATTTCAAACAGGCCATCGAGTTCATAAACAAAGTTGCAGAAGTTGCAGATTCAGAGAATCACCACCCTGACATTCTCCTGTGGAATTGGAACAACGTAAAACTAACCATAACGACGCATGCCGTCAAAGGCTTATCAAACAAAGACTTCGTTCTTGCAGCCCACTTTGATCAGATTGAGTGAAATAGAAAGGCAGAAAAGCTCTAATCAGAAAAGAGTTCATGCCCACAACATTCGGAGAGACAAACAGAATGAAAGACGAAGCATGTCGAAAAAGAATCGAAAACTCCATACGATCCATACTGGACGAGTTCGAGATAGACAAAACATCTGAAATGTACAAGAACACTCCGAAAAGAGTAGCCGCAATGTACATAGAAGTCTTCGAAGGATTAGATGCAAGCAAAGAACCGAAACTGACCCTCTTTGACAACCCCTGCTACCGCGACATCCTGACCGTAAAGCGAATACCCTTCTATTCCCTCTGCGAGCACCATCTGGTGCCCATATTCGGCGACGTCTCGATTGCCTACATACCTGGGGAGAAAATCTTGGGATTATCCAAATTTCCCCGCGTGGTAAAATACTTCGCTTCAAGACCGCAGGTTCAAGAAAAGCTGACTAAAGAATTAACAGATTATCTCTACGAAAAACTGAAGGCAAGAGGAGTGCTAGTTCTGATAAGAGCAAGGCACCTATGCATGGAAATGCGCGGACCACGCACACACCAAGTCGAAACTGTCTCCAGCGCCATCAGAGGCACGTTTGAAAAGAACCCTTCAACCAAAGAAGAAGCGTTGAGGATCCTACAGGCCGCCTAAGCTTCTGATCAGTCCACGTAAAGCCATCGTGAAATCCTTCAAAGGAACCATTCGGTGATTCTTAAATCTCTCTGCTATCTCTTCTATCGGCCTGTTTGTAATTGGCATCGTCAAATTCGGCGCTATCTCAAACAAGGGGACCGCTAAGAATGCTCTCTTCTCTATTTCCGGATCAGGAATGACCAATCGCTCTGTTGCGACGTGTTGATCACCATACAGTATTATGTCAATGTCTATCGTTCGAGACGCATACTTGTCTTCGGTTCTTTTTCTTCCGAGTTCGTCTTCTATGACCCTAAGTACATCAAATTTCAATCTGTACAGCTCAATTTCTGTTTCGATCTTGACGACACAATTGTAGTACCTTGGCTGAGATCTGTACCTTAGCGGCTCAGTCAGATAAACCGTTGAAGAACTCATTATTCTAACGTGTTTTGAGAGAAGCTTCACCGCTTCAAGAATGTTCTTCTCTGGCTCAATGTTGGAACCCAACGATAAGAATGCCACTGTCATACTGAGAATTAGTCCTTTTTTCTGATTATTTCCACACCGACGCTCCTAGCAAATCTGAGGGCTCCAGGTTTTTCAACTGTCACCTTGACTTTTCTGATCCTCTTATGCGCCAGGCAGAAGTGTGCTATCTTTTCTGCCAAAGTCTCAACAAGGAAGAACTCGGAATTCTCAACCAGGTTCAATATTCCTTTATTTATCTCCTTGTAATCAACCGTTTTGGCCACGTCATCCGCTTCAGTTGCTTCAGCCAAATCGGCCCAAATTGCCACGTTGATCATGACATCCTGTTTTTCTCTTCGCTCGAACTCGTTGATTCCGATTATGCATCGTACCCTCAGACCTTTGATCAAAATCTTGTCCAGATTGTTTTCCCTGTTTTTCCCCATGTTCACCACGATCCAAAGCTTTTACAAGCCTTCCACGGTCTGAACCAAATGCTTTCCACCGTCCACATAAATTATCTGCCCAGTAACGAAATCATTTCTGAGAAGAAAAAGAACGGTTTCCACTACGTCTGATGGGGATCCATACTTCCTTAGCGGAACCGAGTTCTTTCTTTGCTCCAGATAGCCCTCGTCTTTTCCCTCAGGAGGAAGTATTAGTCCCGGTGCTACACCGTTGACTGTGATGTCAGGTGCCAACTTCAACGCCATGGACTTGGTCAAGACTTCAAGCATTCTCTTGCTGAGATAGTATGCAAAGTGATCATAGTCATATCCGACGATTCTAGTGTCCAAAATATTGATGATTTTTCCGCAAATGGTTTTCTCAGAGAAATACCTGCTAAGCAGAAAGGGTGTCCAAGTGTTGGTTAACATTTTGACCTCGATGTCTTCGAACCGCACGTGATTCATGTCGCCGGCAGAGAAGACGGAAGCGTTGTTGACGAGAACGTCTATCCTCCCCGACAATTCATTAGCCTGTTCGACTAACTCCTTACATGAGTCAGAGTTACTGAAATCCGCACTTACAAGCCAAGATTTGACGCCTAACTCGACTATTTCGTCACGAAGTTTTCTTGCTTCACTCTCTGACTTGTCATAATGTACGATGACATTCATGCCCTGCTTTGCTAATCCAAAAGCTATGGCGTTCCCTAGGCGTTTGGCCGCGCCAGTCACCAGCACAGTTTTCCCGGTCAGTTCGAACATGCTACCTTGTATCAACTGCGTCTCGTAATTAGATAAGTTTTGTTCACGAATGCATATTCACTTGTCTCATGCTCGGAACCGAAGAGTGATGGTGGGGCTGCCCGGATTTGAACCGGGGTCTATAGCGCCCGAGGCTACAAGCCTAGACCAAGCTAGCCGACAGCCCCTCTTGGAATGTGATTGTCTAGACGCGTGAAAATAAGTCTTCCTTAATCTTTAAACCCTTGCGCAGAATAGTAAGTTTCCATTGAAAAGGGGTTCTGCAAGGCATGTCTGTTCCTCATCGCATCCGCGGCGTCAGGGTACTCAAGGCTGTCTCCTCCTCTTTGAGGCTGCAGATCCTGAATTTTCTTTTCGACAAGGGCCCCCTCTCATACACCGAGTTGATGAGTTCGTTGAAGATGAATCCCAGCAGAGACGCTGGACGTTTTGCTTACCACCTAAAGTTTCTGCTCAAAGCAGACTTGATTGAGGCAGACGTGGAAACACGAAAATACGGTCTGACTGAACTGGGCAAGATGGTCATAGACGTTGCAGATCGAATTGAAAAAAGTTCTTCGAAATCAAAGGGAATGCTCGTTCGGGCTTCAAGATTCGCGCTGGAGGAGTTTGACGCGAATAGAATTGCCGATTCTCTCGTAAGAGAGGCAAGAATGTCATCTGAACTCGCACAGAAAGTGTCTAAAGAAGCTGAGAAACGGCTTCTCAAGTCAAAGACCAAATATTTGACTGCGCCCCTGGTCAGAGAAATGGTCAACTCGATCTTGATCGAAAAGGGCCTGGAGGAGTATCGACACAGGCTCACTCGTCTAGGGCTTCCCGTTCATGAAGTCACCATGTTAATCGAAGCTAGAAGCTCTCCTATCCGAGATGCGGAGTCGATGCGCAACGCTGCTGGAGACGCGGTGCTGAGAGAGTATATGCTTCTCAAAGCATTTCCCAGAGACATTTCTGATGCTCACATGGCAGGCTTATTGCACATCAACGGTTTGAGTTCTTGGATCACGAAACCAGACGAAGTCGTGCATGACATGCGATTCTTCTACGAGAACGGGTTAGAACTGGAGAAGTTGAACGTGTTCCAGCCTTCCTTCTTTCCACCGCAGACTCTGGAATCAGCCTTGTCGGCCACGTTTAACGTTCTCGCGCATTCAGCTGACGAAGTAGCTAGAGCACAAACTCTCGATTACTTCAACGTTTTTCTCGCTCCTTTTGCCAAAAATGTTGATCCACAAAGAATCAAGGAAGCGTTTCAACTTTTCATTTTTAACTTGAATCAACTCGCGGACACGTCACTGTGTCTGGAGCTCTCTCTTCCAGGCTTCATAGCCGCTAAACCATGCGTAGGACCAATGGGAAAGCACACTGGTAAATATGGAGATTTTGCAGAAGAAGTCCAGCTGTTAGCATCAGTGATTCTTGACTTGTTGATCGAGCAGAACCAGCGGAAGCCGCTGCTCCAACCCAGAATCGTCGTCAAAATAAGAACTGAAACCTTCACCGATGAACGAGCTAGGACTTTGCTGCTGAAGGCTCACCGCCTCGTGTCTGAAAAAGGCCTAATCTATTTTGCATCTGTCAATGGAAAAAGCGAAGAACAGACCGTCTTCTCCGGTCTTGGGCACAGGTTCACGCCAGATTTGAATGACGACTGGGAGACAGATACCCTCCGTACAGGCTGCCTAGCTTCCGTAACAATCAACTTACCCCGCATTGCGTACGAGTGCGAGAAAGATGACGCAAAATTCGTCGGCATTCTTCAGGAAAGACTCGAATTGGCAGCACGGGCAATGGAGATCAAGAATGCGGCACTCAAGCAGAACGGTGGCAGATTGCTTCCTTTCCTGCTACAAAACATTAATGGTGACCAGTATCTGAGACTTGAAAATTCTTCACGCCTAATAAACCTGATTGGCCTAGAGGAAGCTCTAAAATCATGCTACGGCGGGAACCTTCAAGATGAAAAAACCCGCAAGCTGACGGAGAAAATAGTTCAAAGCATAGGAGACTTCACGCGCAAAGCAGGCAAAAGAAGAACAAAGCGTTTGCATCCGTCTTTGCTACCTGACAGAGAAGCTTCTGAAAGACTTGCGCACTTGGACATCGACAGGTATGGTTTCGGAAAAGTGAAATATTCAGGCACGCGAGAAAAACCGTTCTACTCTATGGCCAACACGTTACATCTGCGCGAAGGCTTGACACCAGCAGAACCTAAGAGATTTGATACTAAGATAATGAAGGGGCTCCAAACGGGCGGATGCCTAACAGTAATAGACCTTGAAGACACCGATATCAGACCAGACGAACTCATCGCTATGACTAAACAAATTGCAGAAGATCCAACCTTAAGCTTCTTCACTTACAATCGCAAACTGACATATTGTTCCAACTGCAGAAAAAGCTGGCCTGGCCTGCTGCACAAGTGCCCATCATGTAGCGCAACTAGCACTTTGACGTACTACGATCGTTTCATGTACTGATAGACTACCTGGGCCAACTTGAATCCTATTTCGCTGCTCCAAGTATTAGGGCTAGAAGGGCCATTCTGACAACTATGCCGTTCCACACTTGCTGGAAATAACGTGCATACGGCATGTTATCCACCTCAGCGGCTATCTCATCAACGCGCGGAAGCGGATGAAGTATTATCAAATCCTTCTTGGCTTCGCTTAGAGTTGGCGGATCTATCTTATAGGAACCCTTCACCTTCGCGTATTCAGCAGCATCTGGGAAACGTTCTTTCTGTATCCTTGTAACGTACAGGACATCAACCATCGGAATGATCTTCTCAAGGTTCGTTTTCTCCACGACTGGTATCCGTTCCTTTATTGTTTGGAGAACTTCCCTCCTCATCCTGAGAGTCTCAGGCGAAACGAGATACAATTCGATATTGTAAAGCGACAGAGCATAAGCAAGCGAGTGAACGGTTCTGCCAAATCTGAGATCGCCCACAAAAGCTATCTTCAAGCCATCAATCTTGCCCTTCTCCTTCTTCATAGTGTACAAGTCCAAAAGGGCCTGCGTAGGATGCTCTTCTGCTCCGCTACCAGCGTTAATAACAGGCACTTTCGCGAACTCTGCCGCCAATCTGGCGGCACCCTCAAGCGGATGCCTCAAAGCTATGACATCAGAATAACTCTCCACGGTTCGAACAGTGTCTGCAAGATTCTCACCTTTCCTAACTGAGGCTATCTCAGCTTCCGCAAAGCCTATAGCGGAACCTCCTAACTTGAGCATAGCTGATTCAAAACTCAAACGCGTTCGAGTACTAGCCTCGTAGAACAGCGTCGCAAGAATTTTTCCCCTTAACATGTCGGAACCCTTTGCAGCCAGAGGTTCCATGGATCTCGCGGTTTTGAAGACGAAGTCAATCTCTTCTCGAGAGAAATCCTTGATAGATATTATGTCTCTGCCCCTAAACTCCAATACGATACCCAAACACACAACTTCACAATAACTTCTAAATAACTATTTGCAAGTTGTCCGTGAGTGTCTAGGCACTTCAAAAAATGATCAAGAGATAAAACTGGTTCACCATTTCAGGTTGTCCAGATGCTCTGTACGAATTTAAAGTCTTTTATCTTTGTCTTGTACATAGCCTTTTTTCAGAGAGGATTTCACGTGAGTGACACTGAACTCTACGTATCCAAAATCAAAGATGGAACAGTTATTGATCACATTACCGCTGGACACGCCTTGGATGTTGCAAGAATCTTGGGAATAACAGGCCGAGAGATGGGAACTGTCACCATCGCGATCAACGTGCCGAGCAAACGGTTCAAGGCTAAGGACATAGTTAAAATCGAGGGAAGAGAGTTGAACCCTCAGGAACTTCACAAGATCGCATTGCTTGCTCCTCACGCAACCATCAATATAATCCGCGGCTATAAGGTAATGAGAAAACAAGAAGTCAAACTGCCGAAAGCAATCGAGAATATTATCAAATGTGCAAACCCTGCCTGCATAAGCAACGGTAACGAACCTGTGCAACCCAAGTTCTACGTCGACAATGATGAACCGCTTCTGCTGAAGTGCCACTATTGCGGGTACATAATGGAAAAGAAAGATGTTCTCCAGCAGTTCCAAACTCCCGCCTTGCTTTCAAAAGCAACATGATCGTATGTATCGAAAGACAGAATACTTCTGTGGTCGATATATCAGAGTAGAAGATTGATCATCATTATTCTTGTGTCGGAACGGTCGCTTTTCTTTCTCGTTGCAACTTTAACTGTCCATTGGAGTTCTTGTGCATCTTATAGTTTTTCGTCACATCTTCCATTTTGCCGTTTTCAAAAGCGTAGATTTGTGATAGGTTCTTCTTCCAGTCTCGTTCATACATGAATGGATCGTTGATTCTTTTTTCTGAAGGGTCGATGTGCATCCAATTATTTTTCGACTCTTCCCACACCTCGATCCACACATGGTCAGACATGTCAAGAATCAACCTGGCCCGAATGTCATGAGCCAAACATACTGCCGCGAATAATATGCTGAATTCACCGCATCTTCCCCTGCCATAAGCCAATATCTCCAATGGATCATTATGCCGCTGAATTTCGCCAGCATCCCACTTCACCTTCTCATGAACCCAACCGAGCAATTCGGCTACTGCATACTTCCTTTCAAACAAGGTTCTCAGTTCGGCAGCTAGGGTCTGATCAGCAAGTCTCTCACTCAATCGTCTATACTTATCAATAACCTCCTGATCTAGATCAGTCAATAGTAGCAACCTTCTTCGTCTAATAGACCATTCGATTCGTCCTTTTCGTTCAGGTTGATCGAACTCGAATTCACTTTGCTATGACTCCGTGCGAAAAATTAGGCTTATGAACCTTAAATCAAGAACAAGAATAAAGAGCAGAAAGGAACATGCTACTTGATGACAAACAGAGTCTCATGATGCAAAGATGACTCACGTGTTGATCGTCGCAGAAAAGCCTGACGCCGCTAAAAGAATAGCCCAAGCTCTAGACGCCAAGCAGCAGCCAAAGAAGTCTGAGATCAATCACGTGCCATACTACACGGCAAAAAGGGATAGCCAGATAGTTGTTGTCCCAGCTATCGGACATCTGTACACGGTTGCGGCAAAAGGGAGAGGAAAGAACAAATATCCGGTTTTCACTTTTGAGTGGCAACCAAGATATTTGGCAGAGCAGAAAGCGAAACACGTTCGACGATATATTGAAAGTTTCAGGAAGCTCTCGCAGGATGCTGACGGGTTCATAGATGCATGTGACTATGATGGAGAAGGAAGTCTAATAGGCTACATGATCCTAAAGCATGCCTGCGGCGAAAAGCAACTAATTGCAAAACGAATGAAATACTCAACCCTGACCGCTAATGAACTAGAAAAAGCATACGAAACTTTGCTGCCCCATCTGGATTTTGATCTCATTGAAGCTGGACGCGCAAGACACGAAGTAGACTGGCTTTTCGGCATAAACCTCACTCGAGCTCTCACATCTGCCCTAAGAAGAAACAGTGGACAATACATGACGCTTAGTACAGGACGCGTACAAGGCCCAACTCTGAAATTCTTAGGCCTAAGGGAAAAGAGCATCCAAACCTTTGTCCCAGTACCCTATTGGACAATTAGGGCTAAGGTGAAAATTGATGAGCAGATTTTTGAGGCGATACATGAGAAAGAAAAGATTGATACTGAACAAGAAGCCGAAACCATTCTAAGCACTTGCAAAGGAAGAGATGGAATCGTCGAAAAAGTCGATGTCAAGTTATTCCAACAGGCTCCTCCGCCACCTTTCGACTTGGGCACGTTACAAAGCGAAGCCTACAGCATGTTTGGATACTCTCCGAAGGAAACATCAGATATCGCTCAACACTTGTACCTAGATGCTCTCATTTCATATCCAAGGACAGGCAGCCAGAAACTGCCAGCTGCAATAGGGTACGAAGCAATACTGAGCCAACTGAGCAAGATCCAAGAATATCGAAGGCTGTCCACGGAGCTACTCGCGAAGCCGATGCTCATTCCCACAGAAGGAAGGAAAGATGACCTTGCGCACCCAGCTATTCATCCAACTGGTGAGTTGCCCACGAGGGCACTTAGCAGCCAAGAAAGAAGAATCTTGGATCTTATCGTCCGAAGATTCATGGCTGTTTTTGCTGAACCAGCAACAAAACAAAGCACCAAAGTCATCATAAAGGTAAACGATAACCACTTCCATCTTAGAGGAGTAAGCACACTGAAAGAAGGGTGGGTACACTTCTATGCACCATACGCAAGATCAGAAGAGATCGTTCTGCCAACGATAAAAGAAGGACAAAGCATTCACATAATAAGGATCAATTCAGAAGAAAAGTTCACCTCACCGCCTCCACGATACAACCCCCGCAGCCTCTTGAATAGAATGGAGAAAACAGAAATCGGGACGAAAGCAACCCGAGCAGACATCATACAGACTCTTTACAATAGAAAGTATATCAAAAACGAAAGAATGGTAGTCACCGAGCTAGGCTTTGAAATTCTAGAAATCCTCGAGGAATACTGCCCAACAGTCATTTCGATAAAACTAACGAGAGAACTCGAAGGAAAGATGAACAGCATACAGTCAAACAGCAAAAACAGACAGAAAATCCTGCGAGACACCGTTGAAAAGCTCAAACCGATAATGCGGAACATCAAAGAGAAAGAAGGTGTCATAGGAGAGCAACTGGCCCAAGTCACGCGAGAATCAAGACTTGAAGAAAGAATTATCGGGCCCTGTCCAACTTGTCACACGGGCCGACTTATCACGATACATTCAAGAAAAACTGGCAAGCGTTTCATAGGCTGCACAAACTACTTCAAAGGTCTATGCACGACATCATTCCCGCTTCCACAACAAGGCACACTACGATTATCCGGCGGTACCTGCCACGCTTGCAACTGGCCCACAATCCAAGTCAGGAGTAAAGGAAGACGCTCTTGGACCCTGTGTTTCAACCCACAATGTCAGTTAATGACGAGAAGGCAGAAAAGAATTGAAATGCAAAATATGCGATAGGAAAGCCATCAACTGCAAATACTGCAACTTCCACGCTAAGGCCTGTGAGAACATAACCCAAAACTACAAGGCTTGGAAAAAAGCTAAGAAGATCTCGTGGAAAGAGTATTTAAGTGAGATTGCTAACAATCCACTAACAGGACTGTGGGCAAAAGAAACCGCTCAACATTTGATCGACGCCGGAGAGAACCAAAATGTCACGCAGAGTTAAGCGAGGAATCTCATCAGCATCATTCTCAATGACCAAACTCTACCACAGAATCTCAACGATAAAACTCTCTACACTGATCATTTCAGCCCTCACCATATCGTTTACTGTATTCCTCTTCGGAGGAGGCTTATACGACATAATAACAGCGCCACTCCCTGCAGCAACTTATCAAGGGAGGATCCTCCTCGTGTATCCGGATCTTTCTCAGCAGTTCATAGCCGATAGCATAGTAGCCATGACGATATATGCAGTGGGTGTAGCTGGAGTCTTAATGATTTACCAAAGCACAAGATACGCCTACAAGCCAAGGCAGGCTTACTTGATGTTCATGATAGGGATAGCCTTCCTTTTCATAGCATACATATTCCTCGAAGCTACTGTCGCGTATAAACTGGCGGGCAAAGCCTAGAATTCTACCAAGGATTGCGTTTAAGCTTAAGTTTGTAAGCCCCAAAATTTGTCAGCAGATGTATGGGCAAAGTTATGATAAGGGTCGCCGCGACAAGTTCCCAAGAAAAAACGATTAATGATAATGAAATTGGCAACGAAATCAACAAGGCCCCGACTATGAAGTCCAGTTGGTCAACGACTGGAAGCATGTCGCCTGGCGCGAGGCCAATTCTTCTCTTCACAAAAGCGCCTGCCAAATCGCCCAATAGGGCTCCCAATGAGAGGAGGAACCCGAGCAAAAATGGAAAAGATTTTGAGCCAAAGTAGGCAGTCTCTGCCAATCCAGCCCCCGTTCCAACGATGAGTCCTAAAAAGAATCCGCGGAAAGTTTTATTCTTTCCAAAGATTGGCTTCCCATCAACAAAATTCTTTCCC
>DASPTR010000012.1:0-2689 GCA_035623315.1 Candidatus Acidiferrum sp.
TCTAGCTTTTCTCGAAGTTCCTTAGGGTTCATGCCGAGTTCTGATGCTAATTCTCCGATGGGTTTCTTCAGGTAAAGAATGTTCTTCCCCGTTCTCTTCTGAAGCAGCTCGTCAACGTAGTTGCCTTCAAGGTGAATGTTAAACACCTTTCCAAACAGGGAAGAAGCATCGCCAAGTTCTTCTTTCACCTCTGTCTCGGTCCATAAGTAGAACCTGCCTTCTTCATCTTCGCTTTCGGCATCTTCAGCTGACAAGAAAGCTCCCTCACGATGCGTCAGACTTGTGAGAACGTATTGGAGGATTTCCTCTGCTGTTAATCGGTATTCGTTTTTGCCCGTAGCCTGATAGGCTTCCGTGTAGGCTAATGAAATGAGAGCTTGATCATACAGCATCTTCTCAAAGTGGGGGACAAGCCAAGAGGAATCGGTTGAGTATCTGTGAAAACCGAAGCCGATTTGATCGAAGATTCCTCCAAGCCTCATCTTTTGAAGCGTTTTCTCGACCATACTAAGAGCCTTCTGGTTTTTTCTGCGTTTCCAGTACCTCAGCAAGAAAAGAAGGTTATGCGGAGTTGGAAATTTGGGTCGGCTGCCGAATCCACCGTTAACCTCGTCGAAACTGTCTGCTAACCCGATGAAGGCTTCGTCCAGAACACCTTCAGTCAGGTTCTCTCCGTTCGATTTCATCTCGCTGAGGGTCGTCAGATTCATGGTGATATTCATGGCTTCTTCGAGCAGTTTCTGCCTGTCTTTCTGCCACAGGTCTGACACTTTCTGGAGAAGGTCCATCAGGCCTATTCTTCCATACGTGCTATCTCTTGGGAAGTACGTTCCAGCGAAGAAAGGCCTCTCCTCAGCAGTCATAATTATCGTGAGCGGCCAGCCTCCGCTTCCCGTGAGTAACTGGCAAACCTTCATGTAGATGCTGTCTACGTCGGGTCTCTCCTCACGGTCAACTTTCACGCAGACAAATTTCTCGTTCAACAAACTCGCAACCTGCTCATCTTCAAAAGACTCCCTCTTCATAACGTGGCACCAGTGACACGTAGAGTAGCCTATGGACAGGAAAACGGGTTTGCCCTCTCTCTTTGCCTTTTCAAAGGCTTCGTCGCTCCATGGGTACCAGTCAACGGGATTATGCGCATGCTGCAGGAGATACGGGCTTTTCTCTTTTATCAAATGATTAGGCTTTCCGCGATTGCCCGTCAATCTTCACCTTCATCCTCTTTCATCAGCATCTACGAGTTGTCTCGCAAGTTCTTAACCTTGAAAGTTTGGTCTATAGATCGATGCTTTGTCCTTTCTCTTGTTTTTGCTTGCATTCCTCGAATACTTCTACTGCCCTGCGTAGGTGTGGGATAGTAATGGATCCGCCTACGATGAGGGCAACGTTAAGCGCCTCGAAAAATTCTGCCTGGCTGACACTTTCTTGTACGCAGCGAATGACGTGATAAGTGATGCAGTCGTTGCAGCGTAGAACTGTGGAAGCCACGAGTCCCAGCAGCTCTTTGGTTTTCGTGTCCAGGGCTCCTCTCTCGTAAGCACGCGTGTCCAACGCGAAGAATCTCTTGATCTCCAAGTTTCCACTTTCAAGGATACGCGAGTTCATTCGCTCACGGTATCGCCTGAATTCTTCAAGATTGTCCAAAGCTTTCATACTCCAAGACTAAGGACACGGAGCCAAAAAGGGTTTTTCCTTCGAGGCTCACGTGTGTAAGCGATTGTACGAGTTCGACTAATTGAAATCAAAAGTAGCGCGCGCGAAACGTCGAGGACTCAACGAGGTACATCTGCACATGCCTCAAACCCGAATGGATGAGCATGCCGGACCTGAAACAACTTGCAGAAACCCTCAACATCAAGTGCGACACGACCAAAACCGACCAAACGAAATAACAACGCAATCCCCCATTCACCCACAGAGAAAACCACTGCTTGACTAAACACCAAAAACCGACCTAGGAGGGGGGTAGGTGTATCTTCGTATGTTGCAACATCCCAAAATACAGATAAACTCCCGTATCTTCGAAAAGCCTACCTAGGAAATACAGATAAACTGAGAAAACGAAAGACCACCCCATGATGATGAACTGCTGCATCTTCGTATGTTGCAACATCCCAAAATACAGATACTTTCTACACCGAAAAAGCCTACCTAGGAGGGGGGATAGGTGATGTTCGGATGCACAACATTCCAACATTGCGGATAAGCTCTCAAGCTTCAAGAACCGACCGATGATAGGGGTAGGCGCATGTTCGGATGCACAACATCCCAAAACCGCAGGTGCTTTCAGACCAAGACGAATAACTTTACCATGTATCAGATGTCGACGCCTTCTCATCCTTAGGCCGCATGTTACCACGTGACGTTAGTTCATCGTGTGGTGCTCGAACCTGCAAAGGATTCTAGAGACGTGACAAGAATATATGAAAGCCCCGATCCGTAAGTAGGTCATAAACCGATTGGCAAGCGAGGAAGATTGCGCGCATGAGCACATTCATAAACAGGTACTCAACATTGCTAATCATAATGCTCGGCATAGCACTGGGCTTCCTCTTGCCGAACATCGGATTACTCTGGAAGGGCTACTTGCCATACTTGCTCATGCTTCTCATGTTCTTCGTTTCGTTAACCGTAGAACCCAAAGAAATCATAGAATCCCTCAGGAACTACCGCGTGATTGCGTTGA
>DASPTR010000013.1:0-4825 GCA_035623315.1 Candidatus Acidiferrum sp.
GTTGCAGATAATCCTATTAGTTGAAAGTCCCTTCCGATCATGGACCTGAGCCTTTCAAGCGCCAGTGAAAGCTGGCTTCCGCGCTTGGAATCAGCTAATTCATGAACCTCATCAACGATAACCCACTGCAAGCGTTGAAGATGCTGCCGCATTATCCAACCTGACAATAGAGCCTGCAGAGTCTCAGGAGTCGTGATCAACACGTCAGGAGGGCTTCTGGCCTGCCGAGTACGCTCCTTTGTTTCCGTGTCGCCATGTCTGACGGCCAACTTAACGTCGAGATTGTTGCACCACCACTCAAGCCTTTCAAGCATGTCACGATTCAGAGCCCGCAAAGGAGTAATGTATAACAACTTGATACCAGGAATGCCCTGTTGTCCCTGCAGAATCATACTTAAGACGGGTAGAAAAGCGGCTTCAGTCTTGCCTGTTGCAGTCGGTGAGATGAGGAGCACATTCTTTCCTGCGAGAATTAGCGGAATTGTCTTCTCTTGAGGCTCGGTGGGTTTCGTAAATCCTTTTTGCTCCGCAAGCTTTCGAACTGGCTTGACAAGCAAATCAAAAGCGTTCTTTGAAGATTGCAGCAAATTCAATTGTGCCTCAATACTTTGAGCAATAAGCACAAACTCATAAGTAAAAGCATTTTGGAGCAGTTTTCTTGCGGGGAAAGGAATCAGAAGGCAGATCTCGAATCTGGTTTGCCTGTTGGCATTTTTCAACATTTCATGCGAATTTCGATGGTTCAATTAGGTGATTTTTCAAAGGTCTTGTTGCAAGAAATGAATGAATTATGATTTGAGCGATTGTTGAAGAATTTTCTCTTCAGAGCTAATGAATGCTCCTTCATCTTTTGAGCCATGATCGAGTTGTTTTGATGGGAGAATAAATTCTGAAGCGTCCAAATTCTTTCGAGAGAATTGTTCTGGTCTTCCATGTAACCTTTTGAATTGTTTGACATAAATTCTTGAGCCGTACCGTGATGATTCTTTGCGCCTAAAATGTCTAGAACAAATGTTAAAAACAGCGTTTTCCATACGAAAACAATGGAAAGTTTTTTATCTATCGTATCAGAAACCATGGATACCGACTAACTCGGAGGAAATTAAATGGCTAAATGTCCTAAATGCGGAACAATGGTCTCAACGCCCAAGAAGAAGTGGACAATGGCAGGACGCCCCGACAAACAGGGAAAGAGAATTCAACTGGAAATCGGGTTGTTCGACTGTCCAAAATGCCACAAGCCCTTCAGAGAAGTCCTGAGCAAGAAAAAGATCTAAACGCAGCTTCGTCCAGCTGACCAGAAAAGGGCCTCAGGCCTTCATCCATTCCCCCTTTTTCATTTTTTGAACACTAAGTTTTAAAGCGAAGAAGCATAAACCAAATGGAAAGATTTGAATCAGAAGGCACCAGATGACAACAAGTATTGGACGACTGTGGAAAAACGACTACTTCAAAACCGCAATAATGATCATCGTGGTCATAGCGGTAGTTTTCGGGTTATGGTTCGGATCACAGGTGATATTGGGAACCCCATACCCTGCATTGGCCGTCGCCTCGGGAAGCATGTGTGAAGTGCAGCCTGACTCCGGAAATGGATGCGACGGCTGGTCTCACCCCTTTGGACGGACGTTACACACTGGAGACTTGATCATCATCAAAGCAGTGGATCCAAAGCAGATTATCACTGGCATCCAGCCTTCAGGCGACATAATAGTATTTCACAGACCGAACTCTGACGAGCTAATAGTTCATAGGGCCATAGCAAACATGACCGTGAACGGAATGATATATTTTGAGACTAAAGGGGACTGGAGCGGACCAAATGGAACACCAGACTACTGGCCTGATGATTATAGCGGAATGAATTATTCCTTGAATGGTTGGATTTCTCAGAAAGCCGTGGTCGGCATCGTCGTCATGCGCATACCCTGGCTTGGACACTTGGCCCTTTTCATGCGTGAGTCCTCAGCACTATACATAATCATCGCCATCATAATCGTGCTGATAATCGTTGAATTTGTCCTTCCAACGTCTAAGACCGAAAAGATCGAAATCGAACCAGAAAAGGACACGGAAAGCTCTCCGAAACCTGAAGCTAAAGCAACGTAGCCAAAGTACTGAGATAGCTAGTTTTTCCCTCGAAGAGACCCCATGGCCGTAGGCTTTTCCACTCTATGATGTTGCCTTTGTCCATCAGATTAATCCCCCAAGTTCACAGCGCGCGGTACTTGGGGCCTTTTCGTTTGAGATTCTTCGATTGAACGTTCAGCGTCACAAAAAAGCGGGCGCTCTATGATACGATCTTTTCGAGTTCTCCGATGAAATGTTCATATTGTTTTATGCCGAGCTCCCAAAAGTGAGCGTCAGTTACGTCCAAGCCAAAGATCTTGCCGATCTCAACTGGGGAAATGCTGCAACCAGCTGACAAAGCTTTCTTGAATTTCGGCACAAACTCCTTGCCTTCTTCAAGGTGCTTTTGATAAAGGGCATAAACGAATAGTTGCGCGTAGACGTACGGGTAATTGTAAAACCTGAAGTTGGGCATGTAGTTATGGGGCACGCTGGTCCAGCGTGCCTCCTCCTCGTCAGAATACACTATTGCGTCACCGTTAATCTTGTTCCTAGCCGCCACCAAGCATTTACATATGGTTTTGTAATCTAAGCATTCTCCTTGTTTGATTGTATCGTATACACTCTGTTCGAACAGTGCCCAGATTGTTGATCTGAAAATCACGCTTGCTCCATCAAGAACCCTGCAGAGAATCGTTTTCCTTTCTTGATTTGATTCTGTTCGATTTTGCAAAAGGTCAGTTAGGAGAAGTTCTCCGAAGATGGATGCTGTTTCTGCCACAATCATTGGAAAACTTGATATCCCGCTGTTCAAGATCGTCTGGCTTCGTTCGTAGTAATAACTGTGTGTTGCGTGGCCGAGTTCGTGAGCCAGAGTATAAACGTCGACTAGTGCGTCATTGAAATTATTGAGTATGTAGGCAGATTTGCCCTCGTACCAGTCTGCACAGAACGCACCATTTCCTTTGCCCAGTCTTGGTGTTGAATCTAGGTGGTTCTTGGCAAACATGTCTTTGACTGCGAAGGTGTAGTCTTCATCAAATCTGCTGTATGCCTCGATGACTAGGCGTTTTGCAGTTTCATGGTCAAACTTCACGTCGGGTGCATCGGAGATAGGAGCAATAATATCGTGGCCACAGAGCTTTGGCAGGTTCATGATTTTGGCTTTCAGTTTCAGATATCGCTGATAGATTCCATTGTGATTCTCTACAGTTCTCAACAGATTGTTGATGGTTTTTTTGTCAATGTCATTAGCAATCAAGCTTGCCTCCATCGGAGAATCGTATTTCCTTGTGTCACAAACGTTGAGCCAATCGTTGCAGATGTTTCTGAGGGCGGAGGAGAATATTTCCCCGTCTTTTTCTAAAAGCCCGTAGATGGATTTGGTTGCTGATTCTCGGGTACGTCGGTCTGGGTTATAGGTCAGGCCATAGGCTTCTCCGAAAGACAGTGTCTTCCTTTTGCCTTCGACTTCAACCTCAAACGTTCGAGTGTTCAGCCATTTTCCCTGAAGCTCTTCCCAGGCTCTTATTCCGAATTGATCTTTCTCGATAACTAGCTTTTCTTCGGCTTCCGATAGTTGATGAGGGACCTCTCTTGCCAGCTTGTCCAGTAAGTGCCTGTAGTTGAGTAAAATTGGATCCTTGATGATTTCGGGGCTTTTAATGGTTAGGCTTCCCACTTCGATATTGAAGAAAGCCAACATCTTGTTTAGTCTTGCTTTGATCTTGTTTACTTTGTCATTGAGCAACTGTGCATCAGGTAAGGTCATGTTAGCCACGTATGAGAGATAGGAGAAAGTCGCTAAACTGTCAAGTTTGCCATAATATTCCTCAAAATTCTTTATGCACTGAAGCAGCTCTTTTGCGGAAAGATCTTTGATCTTACCGTGATATCTCGATGCAAAACTCTGTGCCATCTTCGTGAGATCATCAATTGCTTTCTCGACTGAAGGATCTGTCATACTCGGAAACATTTCCGATAAGTCCCAAACAATCTCTCTTTTCGCCAAACCACCCATCTCTCTATGGATTTCATCTTCGCGAGTTCTTATCATTTGTGATATCTTCTACTGCGACAAATCTCAGCGCATTTGTCCACTTCACAACCTTTCGAATTAAAAAGCGCAAAGAAATATTGCCCCACGTACGACATTATGCATGTCAGAGGACCGTTCGAAGGCATGAGAATCCACAACACCTTGGTCGGCAGGAACCAGAGATAGCCATAATCGCCACCAAGAACAACCAATTCTCCGCAGATGTCGCCCAGGCCTTGGTAAGAGCGATCATGCTTAGAAAAGCAAGTTTGACTAAGTCATAGGTCAGCTTGATGATTGCAGAAGGATTTTTGGAAAACGAAGATTAAAACACTCTCTAGAAGCAAAGGTGACCACCTAAGGCTTTATAAAGGGTATTTAAGCATTGACTAAACTGTAAGAAGTGATGCCTTGTGCCTAAGAGCAAAGCTATCATAAAAGTGGAAAATGTTGTCGCCTCAGCTACTCTGAATCAGAAGGTTGACTTGAATGCCGTCGTAAAAGGCTATCCAGGAGTCGAGTATCGACCAGAACAGTTTCCAGGTTTGGTATTTAGGCTCAAGAAACCAAAGACTGCCACGCTAATTTTCAATTCGGGAAAAATGGTATGCACGGGCGCGAAATCTGAGAAAGAGGCACGCAGTGCCGTGATGAAAGTTGTCAAAGAGCTGAAAAGAGGCGGGATAATAATCATCAGCAAACCTGAACTGAAGATAC
>DASPTR010000014.1:0-3952 GCA_035623315.1 Candidatus Acidiferrum sp.
GACTCAAAGTCACGGGCTACGACGATAAAGATTCGTTTGGGCCATGTTTCCTCGTAACATCGCCTATGGGGAACGTTCTAAAAATTTCAGACACGTTTGCTGAAATGTTTCCCATGTGGGTGGGGAGAGTGCTCATAACTGCTGACAGTGAGAAATGGGCCTTGACTGCTGCAAGAAACGCAACAGGTTTGGCAACGAGCGTCATAATGTCCCCTGCGGAAGCTGGAATAGAAAGTATCGTTCCAGCAAATGCGACTCCAGATGGTCGAATAGGCGTTTTGATTCAAATCTACAATCGTAACAGGTTTGATCTGAAGGGTCAGATGATACTTCGCATAGGCCAGTGTATCATGACTTGTCCTACGGCCTCGGCCTTCGATGCGTTGCAGGATGCGAAGAGAAGATTGAAGGTGGGTAGAAGCATATGTCTGTTCGGAGACGGCTTCCAGAAGAAAGTGTTAGTCAAAGCTAGAAAAGCATGGAAGATCCCTGTTATGGAAGGTGGCTTCATAGTGGAAGACTCGTTCGGCGCATCTGAGGCCGTTGCAGGTGGAAACTTCATTATAATGTCCAGAGATGTGCCTTCAGGGTTGAAAGCTGCGGAGAAGGCTGTTGAAGCCATAAGAACCTCGGCAAGTGAGGTGATTATGCCCTTTCCAGATGGTGTCTGCCGCTCAGGGTCGAAGGCTGGCTCACTAAAGTACAAGCTCAGGGCGTCTACTAATCATCCTTTTTGTCCAACGTTGAAGGCACTCGTGCCGGATACACAGGTTCCTGAAAGCGTGAACTGCGTTTACGAGATCGTCATCAACGGACTAAGCGTTGACACCGTTAAGAAAGCGATGAAGGTGGGTGTCCAGGCTGCTGCGAGTGTTCCGGGAATTGTCAGAATTTCCGCTGGCAATTATGGTGGAAAAATAGGGCCATTTAAGGCATTTCTGAAGGAAACTTTGGATTCAACCTAGTTTCTTTCCCAAATCATTTATCTTATTCCTCATAATGTAACGTTAAGCTATAATCAGCAACCGTGAGCTCAGTTGAGCGTTACTAAGAAGACTTCGTTGGAGCTATTCAGGCTTAAGAAGACATTGAATACGCTAGCGACTAAAGAAGGTAGAGGAACTGAGCTTGTTTCAGTGTACGTTCCTCCTGGCAAACAGATAAGCGACGTCGTGACCACGCTTAGAGACGAGTACGGCACGGCGTCCAACATAAAGTCCACAACGACACGCAAAAATGTTATGGATGCCATCGTAAAAGTGCAACAAAGGCTCAAACTCTTCAAGGAGCCACCGGAGAATGGGCTTGTAATCTTTTGCGGTGCTATTCCGCAGAATGGTCCTGGAAGTGAGAGAATCGAGACCTACGTGATCGTGCCGCCTGAGCCCATACATATCTATCTCTACAGATGCGATGCGCGTTTTCACACTGAATATTTGCAGGAGATGCTCCGAGAAAAAGAGACGTACGGCATACTTCTCATTGATGCTTCAGAAGCCACCTTAGCGACGCTTCAGGGCAGAAGGCTCGAAATAGTGTTGGATTTAACTTCCGGAGTGCCTGGAAAGACGAGGGCAGGCGGACAGTCGGCACGCAGGTATGAGCGGCTTAGGGACATGAGGCTTCAGGAATATTTCACTCGAGTCGGGCACCATGCGAATGAGATTTTTCTTCCGATTGAAAACCTTAAGGGCATTATCTTGGGCGGTCCTGGCCCTACGAAGTATGATTTCCAGAAGGGTGAATACTTGAATTATATGCTGAAGGACAAGATCCTTGACGTGATTGACACTTCATACGTAGAGGAGCAGGGTGTGAAGGAAATAGTCGACAAGGCTCCCGAGATAATGCGAAAGATAAGGTATATAGAAGAAAAGAAATTCATGCAGCAGTTCCTTTATGAGATCGGGCATGATACTGGGCTGGTAACGTACGGCGAGGAAGAGGTCAGAAGAGCGTTGGAAACCGGCGCCGTCAGAATACTTCTGCTATCTGACGAGTTGGACAAGGTGCGAGTGACATTGAAATGTAACGCTTGTGGGTATCAAGAACGGCAAACGATGAAAACGCAGATGCTCATCGGCCTTCAACAGACTCTGGCCGGCAAACCGTGCCCGAAATGCAAGGCCCCCGCACTGGGCGTGGCTGAGACCCAAGACGTAATAGAAGAGTTTGCTCAACTTGCTGAATACACCAACGCGGAAGTCGAGATGATATCTGGGGAAAGTGAAGAGGGTCAGATGCTGAAAAACTCTTTCGGCGGGATCGCAGCGATACTACGGTTCAAAGCTTAAGGTTGGAATCTTGAGCTATTTATGATCTGCTCAAATTCGCTTTTCTTCGTGTCACTTACGAACAGCTTCTTTTGTCTGGAAGAAAAACCTGAGATGATTCTCACATCTCGGCGAAAAAGTCTGGAGAGCTCTCTGATTATTTCATTGTTTACTTTACCTTTGATCGGTTCTTCCCGGCAAAAGATGGCAATATCGTCCTCTTCAACCACGATTCTGAAGGCTTTAGACCTAGGCTTCACGATTATTTCTAGGATCAAACCGTCTCTAGTTTCAATTGCATTCATGCTATTCACTTTGATCGATCCGCGCTACACAAAACCACCCAAAGGTGAGACGAGATAGAAAAAGATAAGGGTAAAACCTGATTTAGGATGCTCAGGCGTCATCGATGAAGTATCACTCGGCTTACTTGGACTGGTACGGTCACGTTGAAAAGGCAAAGTACGATTTCAGATCAAGCGGCCTGACACGTTTCATCTATCGATTGAATCTGGGGAACGTTGACCTGAGCGTCAACTACACGTCTGGCAATCCTGAGACTGCCAGACTGTTGGCTCAAAGATACAACGTTGGACCTGAAAACGTTTTCATTTCAAGCGAAGGCGCATCAGGTCAGAACTCCCGCGTCATCAGAGTTCTTGCAGAAAAGAACAGGAAGAAAACCGAGGCCATCGTTGAATATCCAACTTACGAGCCATTGTTGCGACAGGTTCAAGAACACTTTCCGAAGGTAAAAAGATTGGAAAGAAGACCTGGAGAATCGTACAGGCTCAATGCGGACTTGCTTCGAAAAATCGCCTCCCGACAAACGGGGCTCCTCGTGTTGACTAACCCTCATGCCCCGAGCGGGGCAATATCTGGCTCAGACGAGCTGAAGGCCATATGCGAAGTGGCTGAAGAATACGATTTCTTCGTCGTATGCGACGAAATATACTCGGAATTCAACCGCAACGCTGTGCCAACAATTTTCTCCGTTGCGGCATCGAAGGGTATAGTCACGACGAGCTTCTCAAAAGCGTATGGCCTCGGCGGGTTGAAACTTGGGACAGCACTGGCCGACGAAGAGACTGTAAAAGAATTCTACGGGGACGTGTTGAACACTGTGGGCAACAGTTCCAATCTAGTTCAAATCGTTGCAGCGGCACTCCTGGCCAAATGCAGAGAAGACATGGAAGAGCATAAGCAAAAATGGGTGCGATTGAAACGACAAACGGAAGAATTGATGAAACAGAAGGGTTTCGAATACTTCCAGAACAACGCCAGCGTAACCTATTGGGTGAAGCTTCCAATCAAAGACTCTTATGAATGGATAACAGGCTACGCACTTCCCAAGTGCGGCTTGGCACCTGTGCCTGGAGCATTCTTCATGTTTAAGAATGGCTACGAACTCGCAAAATCAAGAATGATCAGATTGGGCTTAGGCAACATTAATCCTCAGGATCCAAAACTCACAGAGGCTTTTGACGCGCTGGAAGTAGCCATCAAGACTTGGTCTGCGAAGTACCGTTGACCTCAACCACCAAGAGAACATCATTTTCTTCTTGACTCTACGATGACAATGGTCCGAGGCTTTCTTTCTCTTTCATGAAATCTCGTCTTTCAAGCCATTCCAATATGATAATGAATGTTCCGCAAAAAACGATCGTGAAAAACATATA
>DASPTR010000015.1:0-28344 GCA_035623315.1 Candidatus Acidiferrum sp.
TAAAACGCCGTATGATCTCTATCGCAGCCAACGAAAAAGCAAGAATTATCGTAATCCTTGATGCTTCTTCCACAATCTGAGAAAAGACTACGGGTGTAAGTTCAATGAACTTGTCGAATATGTAGAGGGCAGCAATCGTTAGAATCAAAGTGACAACTAAGTAAGAGACGAGTCTACGCAGTGATGGAATAATCTTAGCCATTTCGATTCTTCCGATCCTTAATTTGCAGTCGTATTTCTATAGTTTTCCAAATCGTTTACGCCGTCAGTATTGCGTTGCTCTGGACTTTTTCGCCAAGATAAGAGTTGATTAGCGCCTGCTAAACGCCCATGTTTACAGTTGCTTTCGAAAAATCTGCAGACAACGTTTTCAGCTTAAGGAAACCAAAAAATCATGGCTATCATCACTATTCGCTTGCCTTCCAGGCAAGAATGATGAAAAATGCATGCATGAAGGAAAGCAAGTTTCTTCACGGTTCGCCATTTCTAGCGTGCGCATTTGCACTTTTCACCTTCAGGCATCATTATCGCTTGTTCCTGAGTACCATAAGTAACGCTTCTTCTTTCCAGAAAGAGTTTTCCCACGAAAGCACACGTGACAGCGTCCAGTTCATGATCACTCATTCTTTCATGCAACCCTTTTATGCCCAAGTTCTCCAAGCCTATTCTCAGCCTGTCGAGTCCCTGCTGCTTTCTTGGGATTCTCAAAACGTCCTGTGCACCTCCAGGATAGACCTCGATCACTCTAACATGTCCTTCCTCAAAGATCCTCTTCAGATTCATGCCTCGGCTGGTCAACTTCCTCATTGGACCAAGCGTAACGGGAAAGAACTTTATCCCTCTTCGAAGAAGTTCCTTGTCGCATTCTCTGAAGTGAACGTTAGTCCTGTTTTCTATTGATTTTCTTCCGGTTGGAAGACTGAGGGGAGCGTCTATGGCAACCAAGCATGGCGGTCTTTTCTTTATCCGCTGTAGCAATTCCTCATCTGAGTAGACTAAACACGTGTCTGCCCTCATAGTCTTAAGAACGCAAAACCCAGTTGGTCTACTTTCGACACCTGCCAAATCTAATCCGATTATTGACATCGAGCTTCAATGCAGCATTTTCGCAACTAGCCTTATAATCCTTCCATGCGGGTTGCTTAGGAGGCCAGAGCGGTTCTTATTACAGTTTAACTGCCGCATCTTAGTCTAGAGAAAAAAAGGGAGAAGAAGCGTTACCAGCTATGATCCCACTCGTAGTACATAGTTGCCGAGGCGTTCGGTTCCACGTTCATGATCCAAGAAAGGACGGACCCTGTTCTAGTTGCTGATGGTGTAGATGAGACTAGATCGTAGCCGTCGATGTCTTGCTGAATCAGAACCTGCACGCTTGTCGGCTTGTAGTTTGTGATCGTTATGTTTGTTCCTTGATCTTCGTAATTGCTTTGCATCACTAATTTTGTAACTGTCGCGACGACTTGGATGTCGTCTGCGTAGTTGACTATTGCTATGCTTTCTGCGTTTACTGGCGTGTAACCGATGCTGTCCTCGCCTATCCATACGTTGCCCCGATAGAACTCGACGGTTCCCCCTGCAAGCGGCTCGTCCAAAGTGTCATTCAAGTGGTAACGGTTCTCCACCTCCCCGCCTGACCAGAAGTATTCTTGTCTTAGGCCTACGGTGCCGTTGAACAAGGGTAACTTGACCGTCGTGCCCGCTTCAAACGTCAGCTTCCCGTCATAGGCGTATTCATGGTACTCATCCGTCGTGGAAGAAGTGAAATCGATTGAAGCAGCAAATTGAGGGGACAATCCTTGTTCTGAGTAGACCAAAGTGCCGTCGAATGGACCGTTGTATACTAAGTGTGGACCGCCGCTCACAAGCACCAGAGAGAAGTTGCTCCAGCTTTCCACGTTTTCAATCGTTGCCCAACACTCAAGATGGGATGTGTCCAAGTCCACAAAGTATGTTGGGTTCCATTGTGGACCACGCATCAAATAGGAGACGTTCAACTCGTACTCTCCAGACGGTGAATCCGTAGTAACATCCGCGAGTATCTTAGGTCCCTGCACTTGAACCACTTCGCTTAAAACGATCCTCGTTATCCTTGCCGTCGGAATCATGATAGTCCCATTGTCCGCTTCCAAAAGCAGCATGCTGTCCCAACTCAAGAATTCGCCCGTGTAAGTGCCGTCGTCCGTATATACGGTTATAACGTCACCCCTCTCGATTATTGGCTGACTCTCCTCACTTGTGGCAATCGTGACAACGTTGACCCCAGACACTGTAAGAGTGCCAGTCAACGCGCCTGATGGGAGATAAAACTGAATGTCATGAGTGCCGTTCTCAAGCTCTGTCGTCATCTGATACTGCACGAAGGTGACTCCGTTTCCATATATTGTGACCTTGTCTGCCAAGTTCTCATCCGCAGTTATCGCATTACTGATTACATTTGGACCTACACTGGTGAATCTAACAGCTGCAAAAGCCACACTGACTGCAGAAACTGCAACGATACATAGAACTGCTACTAATTTTCTTGCTGAAACATGCATCAAATTCTTCATTCCCGAAACCTTCCTCAGTCTCGTAATACAGGACGATCAGCATACTTTATCCTATTCATTAGTACAAGACGTTCTAGAAACTAGAACAATACACAAAATACGAATGCAGATGGTGGCTTTCTTCGTTTCCGAATCTCCGGGGATTAGATCACCGTTTTTCTAGTCCTAGCCCTGCTTGGGTGGCTGATTTCTTTCCTCGCTCGAGGCACAATCTAGGGTAACCCACAATTGTCCAACAAGAACAACTATTAATTCATCTCAAAGCAGGAAACCCATCAAACAAGACCCTCAACCCCTGATTCAACAACAAAAACCTACCTAGTAGGGGGGAGGTGTATCTTCGTATGTACAACATCCCAAGATACAGATGAATTCTCCAACTGCGGTGTATGTTCGTATGTTACAGCATCCGAAAATACAGATAAACCCTCAAATCAGAAAATTAGTCTATGATGGTGAACCCGTGTATCTTCGTATGTTGCAACATCCCAAAATACAGATGCTTTCCACAATGAAAAACCAACCTAGGCGGAGTATGTTCGTATGTGCAAACATCTCAAGATACGGACACGGACATGAACGAGAACTCAAAACCTCACGAACCATCAGAGGTCCGCTTGCTTTCAACCTGAGACTGCAGTTCGAACTTGCTGGTCTTCAAAGGAACGATCTAAGTTCAACAATTCTTTTCACTTGCCAAAACGGTTGGTTGCTCATCAACGTTAGTACGGATAGGAGAGTCATCGCAGATCTGCTCGAAAAACGATAATTGCGCGCTTATTGAGCATCACACACAGAAACCTATTAAGGTAACTCGAAGAGAAAGTCATGACTTACACGTTGGAGGGTTACGCTTGGAAACCGTAGCAGTCAAGGTTGAAGAACTCGCAGTAAACTATGGCTCGTTCGTGGCAGTTGAAAACCTGTCATTCAACGTGAAAGAAGGAGAAATCTACGGACTCCTCGGCCCGAACGGAGCAGGCAAAACAACGACAATCAAAGTTCTCGTCGGAATCCTAGAACCCCGAGCCGGCAAAGTCGAAGTCTACGGCACACCCGTCTCAGACGAGGTGCCAGCCAAAAGCCAAGTCGGCTACGTTCCAGAAGAAGTAATACTGCTAGACTCGCTTACCCCCAG
This sequence comes from Candidatus Acidiferrum sp., assembly GCA_035623315.1. Lineage (GTDB taxonomy): Archaea > Thermoproteota > Bathyarchaeia > Bathyarchaeales > Bathycorpusculaceae > DASPTR01. The sequence goes on from DASPTR010000015.1 coordinate 3,688, forward strand.
AGAGTTCTTCGAATTCGTAACCTCAATAAGACGCTTGAAAAAAGAAAACGTCAACCCCAAACTTGAAAGGTTCACATCCGCCTTCGAACTGAAACAGTATTTTGACACGCCGATCGCAGCCCTATCAATGGGCAACAAACAGAAAGTCGCCATCATCGCAGCCCTCCTGCACGACCCCAAACTCCTAATCTTAGACGAACCCCTCGTCGGCTTAGACGCACGCTCCTCCAAGATCCTCAAAGAACTCATAACCTTTCACGCCAAGAAAGGCGGAGCCGTAATATTCTCCACGCACATCATGGAAGTCGCCGAAAAACTCTGCACAAGAGTCGGAATAATAAACAAGGGAAAAATCGTCGAAGAAGGAACAGTGGAGGATCTTCGCAAACTCGTCAGAAGCGCCGAGGGCTCACTCGAAGACATCTTCCTCAAAGTAACAGAACAAGAAGCAGGCATGCAAGACGTAATAAAAGCTCTAGAAGAGGAGTAGCATGCGTTGAAATTCTCTGAACTCTGGCGACTCTCAAGCACAGTCTACAAAGAAGTCTCATTCCAATCTATCTTCTCGCTACGCGCAGGCTCATCCCTGCCAGGAAGCGCCAAAAGAGACATCAAGCGACTCGTCGCCAACGCAAAAATAAACACGCTCATCAGCAAACTCATCACCACAATCTTCATAGGAATCTTCGCAGGAATCATATTCCTCCCACTAACCATGAACATTACGGGCCACACCATGCCGAGACAGACAATCATACTGGCCGGAGTCTCAGCATTCTTGGCCGTCGTACTGTTCCTGATAGTCTTCATGGGACTCCAAGTTTCAACATCATTCGTATCATCCAAAATCGTAGACGTCCTCACGCCTCTTCCACTCTCAAAACAGGACGTTTCAAGAATCGTTTTTCTATGCTTCATAAGAATATTCGACATACCCCTCATCGCCGCACCAGCAATCTTCCTAGCGGTTTACATACTAATCGGCGGCCCAGCAATAGGCGCCATAACCTCCATCCTAGGCATAATAACAGCAGAAATCTTCGCCCTAACACTCACAACAATCCTAGCTAGATTTTTCTACCTAAAAGTGACAAGGGCAGGCGGGAGATCCAAATGGCAGACTCTCTTAAGGTTTGCCTTCATGCTCGTGTGGATCCTCCCAACGTTCGCAGCATACTTCGTCGTGAACTTTGCACCCCAGATAGTCCAATCATTCGCCAGCCTGACTCAGGGCTTCTCATCCTTCTCCCAGATTCTAGTGCTGATCTACCCTTTCTCCTTCGGGTTCTTAGCATCAAGCTCAGCTTTCCCAGGGCAAACAGACTATACACTTCTGGGGCTATCCATCACCGCCTCTGTCGCATACGCGATTCTAGCCTATTACTGCGTTGGATGGGTCACTCAAACCATCCGCAAACTAGGAATCTCAGCGATGGGTAGCGGTCCGAGAGAAATGGTGATGGACACTTTCATCCAACCTCAGACTCCATGGCTCGGAATCATCCGAAAAGACTTGAGAGTTGCATCAAGGGCCCCTTCATACGCGACTCTATTCTTCCTGCCAGTAATACAAACAGCCGTTCTCGCAGTGTCCTTCTCCTCGTTCAGTGCACTTGATCTGACGACTGCCCTCGGCATTCTAACGGGAATGTCAATGATAACACTTCTACTTCCTCCCACTCTGTCCTCGATTGAAGGTCTAGCATCTGCTTACATGCGGCATCTCCCAATGAGAAAAATAACATTTATCTCGGCGAAAACATTGCTATCGATTTTCACGTACGTTCTCTCGCTGATCGTGTTATCTATCGTGGCATTCTCCATGGGAAAAAGCTCCACACTAATTCTAGCCTACGGGGCAGTGCATGGGTTTTCGGTTGCAGCTGCAGTCATGCTCGAACTGACAATCGTGACAAGAAAGTTTTGGAAAGAAGGGTTTGCGGTGGGCAACCTCTATTCAAGACTCACTACCTACATCCTCATAGTGATCCCAGGATACGTATTGGCCGCAATACCGATAATCAGCGCATTCTTGGCACTCCTCTTCGCACCGTCCTACGTCTTGCCGCTGTTCCTCGCCGCAGCTCTCACAGAGTTCACCCTTATGACTCTAGTCATCATGCATCAAAAATAATTCCAAGCGCCAAAGCCTCAGAAGACTGGTATGGCACGCAATCGTGGTTCATACAGCCGGCGTTCTGCAAAAAGAACAAAGATTGAGAGTAACCCAAGTTCCAGGCTTATCATGGCAAGATCCCGCTCGACTTTGCCTTTGCCGTTCAGGTCGAGATTTATCTCTTTCTCGAAGCGTTTCATCATCAATCTTGGAACCTTTTGGGGTTGGCATCAAAAAATGCTTACACGAAAGTGTGACGCATGCTAAGAAACCGATATTCTTAAATAAAATACGGCTCACATCGTCTGTAGCTCAAACAATGTATGGTTGTCAATTGATGTCAGAAGAATTCCGGCATATACTTCGAATAGTGGATGTTGACGTAGATGGCACTTTGAAGACGGCGTATGCACTTGCAAGAGTCAAAGGTGTAAGTCTCAACCTTGCAAATGCGTTGCTGAAGATGGCGAAGATAAACCCTGAAAAAAGGGCAGGTTTTCTCACAGAAGCAGAACTTGAGACGATCGAGCATATGGTCAAAGAGCCTACTAAGCATGATTTGCCAGCATGGCTCTTCAACAGAAGAAAAGATGCAGAGTCAGGAAAGGATTCGCACCTAATCAGTGCTGATCTAGTTCTCAGAACGAAAGTGGACATAGAACAAATGAAGAACATTAAATCTTGGCGGGGTTACCGCCATGCTTACGGGTTGAAAGTGCGTGGACAGAGAACCAAAACAACCGGAAGGGCAGGAAAAGCTCTGGGCGTTAAGAAGAAAGAGCTTGTTGCGAAGCAAGCGGCCGCGAAGAGTGAATAGCCATGGGTGATCCAAGAAGACAAAGAAAGAAATACGCGACCCCACGTTTTCCATGGCGCACTGATATTCTTCAAGAAGAATTGAAACTACTGGGACAGTATGGATTGAGGAATAAGCATGAACTGTGGCGCCATGAAACCACACTTTCAAACTTCAGAGGAATAGCCCGATCGCTAATAGGCAGGTCGACCGAAGAACGCAAGAAAATGGAAAATGAACTCGTAACCAGACTAAAGAAGCTCGGTGTTCTTCAAGAGACGGCAGTCCTTGACAATGTATTGGACTTGACAATAGAAGATCTCTTGGAACGTAGACTTCAAACCATCGTCTTTCGCAAAGGAATGGGAAAGACAATACAGCAATCTCGCCAGCTGATAACTCATGGGCACATAAGCCTTGGAAACCAAAAGGTTACAATTCCAAGCTACGTCGTGACGAAAGAAGAGGAGAATCAAATAACATACGCGCCGAGAAGTCCACTCGCAAGCTCCAATCATCCTCTTCGTCAGACTATATCCGTTGCAACAACAGCATCAACGCGTCCAGCTGAGGAACCGACAGGCGAGAAACAATGAGCAGCGGCAAGAAAAACGAAAAGTGGGCCGTCGTCCACATATTCAGCTCCTATAACAACACACTGATCCACATAACGGACATCTCAGGCGCTGAAACGATAGCCCGAACGTCAGGCGGAATGTTCGTAAAAGCTGACAGGCTGGAGTCTTCTCCATATGCTGCAATGCGCGCAGCAACTGCTGCCGCAGATGTCGCTAGAGACAAAGGAATAACCGCCATCCACATCAAAGTGAGAGCGCCTGGGGGGTCAGGTCCAAGAACTCCTGGCCCAGGAGCACAGGCGGCCATCAGAGCACTTGCAAGAGCAGGATTCCGCATAGAGCGGATCGAAGAGATCACGCCTGTTCCGCACGATGGGACAAGAAGGCCTGGAGGAAGAAGAGGAAGAAGAGTCTAGCGACCAATGTTCCGCCTCTTCCTATAGAAATATTGAAATAACGCAAAGATTCTATTGAACGGAACACTAGATAGTGCAAGCCGTTATGGAGGTGTCAGATCAAGTGGAAGTAAAAGTACTTGAGAAGAGCGAAAGAGAAATCCGTTTGTTTGTTAAGGGAGTTGACGTTCCGTATATGAACGCTCTGAGGAGAGTAATACTGTCTGAAGTGCCATGTATGGCTATCGACGAGATAGTTATACTTGAAAACTCGTCCATAATTCAAGATGAGACCATAGCCCACAGACTTGGTCTGGTCCCATTAAGAACTGACCTAGATAGCTACAATCTGCCTGAGGACTGCTCGTGCAAGAGCGAATTTGGATGCAACCTTTGCAGGGTCACTCTCACTCTTAATGCAGAGGCAAAAGAAGGAACAAGGACCGTTTATTCAGGCGAGCTAATTTCAGAAAACAAGGAAGTTGTGCCGGTGAGTGAGAAGATTCCGGTGGTAAAGCTGGCAAAAGAACAGGAGCTCAGGCTTGAGGCTTACGCTAGACTGGGAAAGGGGAAGAATCATGCAAAATGGCAACCCGTATCGATGTGCTCATACAAGTACTATCCAAAAATCACCATCTCAAGCAAGCTTTGCGATGCTTGCGGAAAATGCGTAGAGATCTGTCCACGGAAAGTCTTGAGAGAGGCTGAGAACAAAATAGACGTCCGCGATCTGTTGGCTTGCACCCTGTGTCAAGACTGCGTCGAATCCTGCCCTCTTGATCCCAAAGCAATAGAAGTCAGATGGGAGGAAGGCACTTTCATATTTATGTTAGAATCTACTGGTGCCCTTCCCCCGGAAAGAACCATATCTGAAGCAGTCAAAGTTGTGGATAGTCAATTGAAAGAACTTGAGAGTAAAGTCAAGGTGAAAAAGAGTGAAGAAAACTAGAACAAAGAACCCAGAGCGAATAGAATTGATCCGATTTCTGAGAAAGCAAGGTAAGGCAAACAACGCAAGCATATGGAGAGACATCGCAGAGCAACTAAGCAATTCGAGGAGAAAAAGCCTAGTAGTAAACCTGAGCCGCCTAAACAGGTACACGAAGAAGAGTGAAGTTGTCGCAGTTCCAGGGAAGGTTCTGAGCACAGGCGAAATTGATCACCCAGTGACCGTAGCAGCGTTTGCTTTCTCAGAAAAGGCGAGAGAGAAAGTGTCTTCTGCAAGAGGCAAATGCCTTTCATTCTTGGAACTAGTTAAGAGGAACCCCAAAGGATCCGGCGTAAGAATCATAGGGTGATAGAATGCAGGAAGCATCGAAATCAGCCACAATTATAGATGCGGAGGGACTTATTGTTGGGAGAATGGCGACGTATGTCGCTAAACGCCTTCTGAAAGGGGAAATAATAACAATCGTGAATGCCGAGAAAGCGGTTTTTTCTGGAAGGAAGAGCGGAAAGCTACACGAAGCTAAGGAATTCCTTAGCGTAGGAGCTCCGATGAGGGGCCCGTTTCATTACAGAAGACCAGATAGAATTGTTAGGAAAAGTGTCAAAGGAATGTTGCCCAATAAGCGTCCGAAAGGCAAACTAGCACTTAAGAGGTTTAGGGTATATATGGGGACCCCAGATGACCTGAAAAGCCTGAAGACAGAGACGCTCCCGAACGCTCAGGCCAAGAAGCTTACTTGCCCATACGTGACCATCGGCGAATTTGCAAGAGAAATAGGATGGAATCCAGGTGCATAACCATGCCAGCTAGGAAAGTCTTGGTTGTGAGCGGAAAGAGAAAAACTGCAACGGCTCGTGCGGTGGCGAGGCCTGGGGTTGGAAGAATACGGATAAACAAGATTCCCTTGGAGATTTTGGAACCTGAAGTGTCACGTGAAAAAATCAAGGAGCCTCTTCTGCAAGCTGGAGAAGAGATTTGGAAGCAGCTTGACATGGAAGTGGATATTTCCGGCGGAGGCTATATGGGTCAAGCAGAGGCGGCAAGGATGGCGATTGCAAATGCTTTGCTGAAGTGGACCAAGAGCGCACATCTGCGCACTGTCTTTGCCGATTATGACAGGACAATGATGGTTGGTGATTCCAGAAAGAAGGAACCCAAGAAATTCGGAGGACCTGGGGCCCGAGCAAAGGAACAAAAAAGCTATAGATAATGGAACTTGATGGTATGATCATTCCGGTAAGATGCTTCACCTGCGGCAAATTGATTGGCGACAAGTGGGAAGAATTTGCTCGAAGGGTGAAAGCTGGAGAGAATGCCGGCGAAGTCTTGGATGATCTTGGGATCAAGCGATATTGTTGCCGGCGAATGCTTTTGTCACACGTGGAGATCGTTGATGAAGTTTTGCGTTTCTACGAAGAAGCTGAAAAGCGAAAAGAAGCAAGAACCTACTAGCCCGCAGATGAAAAGGAAAAAGATATGTCCGCAATCATTGAAGATGTCATCGCCAGAAAGGTTTTCAACGGCCGAGGCGAAGAAACAATCGAAGTAGATATTGTAACAGCATCAGGCTTCGGAAGAGCCTCCGCACCTGCTGGTAAAAGCCGTGGAAAGAGCGAAGTTGCTTATTATCCTCAGGGGGGAGTGGACCAAGCTATAAGGAAGGTTGAAGAGCTCGTAGCTCCTGAAATTGTCGGCTTGAACGCGGATTTTCAAGAGGAAATCGACAGAGCATTGCATGGAATCGACGGATCCAGGGGCTTCAAGACCATTGGGGGAAACAGCGCCTTCGCGGTCTCACTTGCCAACGCAGAAGCAGCTGCAAACTCGTGCGATTCTTTGCTCTTTCAGCATTTGGGAGGAACAATAGCCGACGAGCTTCCCTACCCACTCGGAAATTCCATGAGCGGCGGACAACACACGCATGGAAAATCCCCAGACATACAGGAATTCCTGGTTCTCCCAAAAGGGGCAGAATCCTTTTTGGAAGCTGCCACGGCCAACGCGCGAGTTCATAAAAGGTTAGGCGACATACTGAGAAAGAAAGATAAACTGTTCATCGATGGAAAAAGCGACGAGGGAGCATGGGTCGCAAGCGTCGGAAATTCACAGGCCCTTGAATTGTTGGCAACCGTCTGCGAAGAAGTGAGCGGCGAAGAAAACTTTGAATGCACATTGGGCATCGATATCGCAGCATCGTCCCTCTGGGATGGCAAACAAAAGAAGTATATATACCAACGAGAAAAAACAAAATTGGACTCAGCCGAGCAATTAGACTTCGTCCTAGGCCTCATCGAAAAGTATCACCTCGCCTACGTCGAAGACCCCTTCGATGAAGAAGACTTTAAGGCTTTCCAAGAACTGACAAAAAAGGTAAAGAACTGCCTGATCTGTGGTGACGACCTGTTTACCTCAAACGTTGAGAGGCTAAGCCGAGGCATAAAAGCACAAGCGGCAAACGCAATCATTATTAAAGCGAACCAAGTCGGTACGCTTAGTGACGCCCTGGAAACGGTGGAAATGGCAAAAAAGAATAAATACGTGCCAGTAATGGCACATCGCTCAGGAGACTCATGCGATTGGCACATCGCTCACTTAGCGGTCGCATTCAAATGCCCAATAATAAAGACTGGAATCGTTGAAGGCACACGCATCGCAAAGATAAATGAGCTCATAAGGATAGAAGAATTCTTAGGAGACAGAGCAAGAATGGCGGATTTAAGAACAATTTAGGAGGAGCAAAACTTGTCAGATGATGAGAAGATCGAAAAAGAAGCTGAGAATGAAGTAGACAAACCCGTAGAAGAAGAGGCAAAATCTGAGGCTTCATTGGAATCACCCGACGCCGAGGTGGCGGCTCCAGAAGAAGAATTACTGATACCACGAGACACCATGCTGTCCGCGGGGATACATATTGGCACAAGAATGAAAACAGGCGACATGGAACAGTTCATATACCGCGTTAGACCGGACGGTCTGTTCGTCCTAGACGTCAAGAAGACGGATGATCGGATAAGAGTAGCTGCAAAATTCCTTGCTCGATTCGAACCGGGAAAAGTGGCAGGTGCCGCAGCGAGACTCTACGCACAAGAACCAGTCAAGAAGTTCTGTGAGCTAACCAAAGCAACACCTGTCGTCGGACGATTCATTCCGGGGCTACTGTCAAACCCGCTGTACCCAAACAGGATAGAACCTGAAGTCCTCATTGTCTCAGACCCAAGAGCAGATGGCCAAGCGGTCAAAGAAGCTGCTTCAATTGGTATCCCAGTAATAGCATTATGCAGCACGGACAATGAATTTACAGGAGTCGATTTAGTCATCCCAACAAACAATAAGGGAAGAAGAGCCTTGGCAGTGATTTACTGGCTCCTAGCCAGGCAAGTACTCCGAGAACGCGGAGAACTCCAATTAGACAGGGATCCAACCTTAACGATCGACGACTTCGAAGCGAAGATTACGAAGGAAGAGGAGGAAATCTAACCAGATGGCGAAGGTTCGGCTTCCTTGCCAAGCCGGAGCCTTCTATGCTGGGAGAATCGAATCATTAAGAAAACAGATAGCGGATTGCTTCCTACATAAACTCGGGCCTGGAAAGCTTCCAGAAGTAGCTGAAAAGGGACCGAGACGCATCGTAGGACTGATCTGCCCTCACGCGGGCTACATGTTTTCAGGTCCAGTTGCAGCTCATGCTTACTATAGACTTGCCTTAGACGGCAAGCCAGATGTAATCGTTGCTTTCGGTCCAAACCACACCGGTTACGGGAGCGGTCTAGCCATCATGAATGAAGGTTCATGGCGAACGCCGCTCGGCGACGTTGAAGTGGACGCTGAACTGGCCAGAAGAATTGTCAAAGAGGCGCGAATAGTTGATGTCGACGAGTCTGCCCACCGTTTTGAACATTCTATCGAGGTTCAACTTCCGTTTCTCCAATATCTTTATGACTCTCGTTTTAAGATCGTTCCGATCTGCTTTTTGATGCAAGACCTTGCGTCAGCCAAGGAGGTCGGACAGGCCGTGGCCAAGACTCTGGCCAACGAGAACGCGGTTGTCATAGCCTCTTCTGACATGACCCACTATGAAACGCAGGAAAAAGCCATGAAGAATGATTCAGCTGCTCTTAAAGCCGTGGAGGCAATGGACGAGGAAAAACTCTACTCAGTCATCGAAACTCATGGCATAACCGCCTGCGGATATGGCCCAATCGCCGCTCTGATGGAAGCAACAAAGGCTCTTGGAGCAAGAGAGGCAAAATTATTATGCTATAAAACTAGTGGAGATGTAATTGGCGACTACTCAAGCGTCGTCGGGTATGCTGCCGCGTGTTTCACAAAATAGTGGTTTGAAATGGGTGTCGTTGCCTCAGCTCCCGCAAAGATAATTCTTTTCGGGGAGCATTTCGTCGTTTATGGAGAGCCAGCGATAGTCTTGGCCATTAATAAAAGAGCGTACGTAAAGATTGAGACCACTCATGACCATAATCTTCACTTGCGTTCCACAACGCTGAATCTTTCAGGATGTTTTGAAGGCAACAGTTTCAAGATTGAGCAAGGCAACGCAAGAGAAGCTAGAATAAGATTTGAACCTGTGAAACATGCGGTAAACAGTGTTTTGGAAAAAAATTCGAAGCCTGTTGGCTTGGACATCGAGATAAACTCTTCCATTCCGGCAGGCGCGGGACTAGGATCTTCGGCCGCGGTCGTTGCGGCTTCAGCCGCTGCAGCTGGTGCCCTTCTGGACGTGAAATTGTCAAAAGAGGACATCTTCAGAATAACTTACGAAGCGGAAAAGGTTGTTCACGGTAACCCATCAGGAGTGGATCCGGCGATTTCGACCTTTGGCGGCGCCATTATTTTCCAAGTTGATACGGGTTTTAAGCCGTTGGACGTAAGAGAAGAGATTCCACTTGTCATTGGGGAAACTGGTGTCGAAAGATCCACGCGAGCACAGGTTGAAAAAGTCAAGATCATCGTGGAAAAGTACCCTCGAATCGTTGAAAACATTATGAAAGCGGCACGCGAAGTCGTTTTGAGAGCTATAGACGCATTCAAGGAAAATGACTTGGAGACGCTTGGAGCGCTAATGAACATCAATCATGCTCTGCTGTACGGAATCGGAGTGTCTGACGAATCTCTAGAATGGCTTGCAAACGCCGCTCGCAAGGCAGGGGCCTTGGGTGCAAAACTGACAGGAGCAGGGGGCGGCGGATGCTTGATAGCCTTATCAGAAAATGGGAAACTTCAACAGGTTTCTGAGGCAATTCAAAGAGCGGGCGGAATACCTTTCATAGCTAGAAAGACCGATGATGGTGTGAGAATTGAGCGAAGCTAGGACGACGATCATAAAAATCGGGGGTTCCGTAATCACGGACAAGAACATAGAACTTACGCCTCAGACGCAAACCATAGACCGCTTGGCTGGGGAAATACAAGAAGCAGCTGTGAAGAATCTAATAATCGTGCATGGGGGAGGCAGCTTCGGCCACCCTTCGGCGGAAAGAAACGCCATCAAACAAGGCTTCAAAAATTCTAGTCAGATAATGGGCTTGGTTGAAACCCATCACTTCATGACAGTACTTAATGGTCTAATCATGGACTCATTAATCACACACAATCTTCCAGCCATAGCTATAATGCCGTCATCCTGCGTAGTAACCAATGATGGAAGAATCAGAAGCTTCGAAAGCACACCGTTGGAGATGCTATTGAAGATGGGTTTCTCGCCAGTTCTCTACGGGGATGCAGTGCCAGATGTAAAGTTGGGGTTCACAGTGCTATCAGGCGACCAGCTTGTTTCAGCCCTTGCGACGCGGCTAGGCGCGCAACGCATCATCGTGGGTGTGGACGTGGACGGACTATTTGACGCTGACCCTAAGGTTGAGAAAATGGCAAGGAGATTTTCCCATCTGTCACTGGATGAACTCAGACAGATTCAAGGAAGCCTCGGCAAATCAACTGCTTGCGATGTCACAGGAGGCATGTTCGGCAAGATTCTTGAGCTTCTTCCAGCGTTGGAGCAGGGAATTCCAGTGACGATCCTGAATGCAACGAAGCCAGGTCGCGTTTGCGACGCTCTGAAGGGGATTTGCATAGAGGGCACGTTGATAGAGAAGGAGTAGACTTGACCGAAGAAACAATAAGAAGGAAAGCTGACCACATTAGGATTGCATTGAACCAGAACGTTCAAGCAAGACAGGTGACGACGGGCTTAGAGGATGTTTATCTCATTCACAAAGCGTTGCCAGAAATTGATAAGAGAAAAATAGACTTGTCAACGACAGTTTTCGGCCACGAGTTTGCCGCTCCGCTAATAGTAGGAGCCATCACTGGTGGCACGGAAAAGGCTATGAGAATCAATGCGGCGTTGGCTGAAGCTGTGGAAGAGCTTGGATTGGGAATGGGTGTAGGAAGCCAAAGGGTAGCTATAGAGGATAGAAGATTGGAAAGGACTTTTACAATAACGCGTAAAAAGGCTCCAACGGCGTTTTTGATTGCAAACATAGGCGGAATACAACTCGTAAACGGATATGGGTCGAAAGATGTGAAAAAAGCGATGGAAATGATCGAAGCGGACGCGATTGCAATTCACTTGAACGCTCTGCAAGAGGTCGTCCAACCAGAAGGCCAGACCAACTTCAAAGGTGTTCTTAAGAAGATTGGTGAAATCACAAGCGAAATAGACAAACCTGTAATAGCAAAAGAGACGGGCGCTGGGATTTCAGCTGAGGATGCACGCAAACTTGAAAACGCAGGCGTCAAAGGCATAGATGTGGGAGGTGCAGGTGGCACGAGTTTTGCAGCGGTTGAATACTACAGGGAACAAGGACAACAAAAAGACTTTCAACGCAGATTGGGTGACACGTTCTGGGACTGGGGGATTCCGATGGCCGCAAGCATCGTTGAAACTTCCCTAAAAACAAAAGTATGTATAATCGGGTCAGGGGGAATACGAAACGGCCTAGATATGGCCAAGGCCTTGACGCTTGGCGCAAACCTAACAAGCCTATCATACCCCATGCTCAAGGCAGCAAACAAAAACTTGAACGAAACAAGAGCTGCCCTCTCTGTCTTAACAGATGAGTTGAGAAATACAATGTTCCTCGTCGGGGCAGATTCCGTGGAAGAACTTAGAAAGGCTCCAGCAGTGATAATGGGCAAAACAGCACAATGGTTGACCACAAGAGGCTTCAATGTGTCCGCCAAAGCCCAAGGAAGGCTAGACTAGTATTGAACGTCGAGAAGTTTCTTGAAGAGAAAGGGGTATTGATAGATGAAACTATCGAGAAGTACATTCCCCGCGTGTTCTCCGAGAATGCTGCCGTCTTCAGGAATAACCCACCAAATTACGCTTACAACATTGAACCCCTCGACAAGGCAGTTGCCAATCCAATCTGGGAATTCCTCGAGAGAGGCGGGAAGAGATGGAGACCTGCGCTATTCTTGCTGATATGCGAAGTTTTGGGCAAAAACTCGAACGAATTCCTTGATTTTGCTATAATCCCCGAAGTAATCCACAATGGAACACTGATGGTGGATGATATTGAGGACAAATCCGAGCTTCGAAGAGGGAAACCCTGTACTTACAAGATGTACGGCCTTGACATAGCTATCAACGCTGGAAACGCCATGTATTATCTCCCCCTTCTCCCCTTGATAGAAAGAAAAAAACAAATACCGCCTGAAAAAGCACGTAGAATTTACGAGATCTACACACAAGAGATGATTAACTTGAGCCTCGGTCAGGCAATGGACATAGCATGGCACCGAGGCCTAGCGAATGCGAACAACCTAGATGAAAAGGCTTACCTTCAAATGTGCGCTTACAAGACTGGAACTCTCTCAAGGATGTCCGCAAAGATGGCTTCTGTGTTGGCAGATGCAAACGATGACATCGTTCTGAGACTTGGAAGTCTCGCAGAAAGCGTCGGAATAGCCTTCCAGATGCGCGACGATGAACTAGACCTGACAAGCGCAGAATTTGAGAAGAACAAAGGCGGTCGCGGACAAGACATAACCGAAGGAAAACGCACATTAATCGTTATCCACACTTTGAAAGTTGCGAATTTCAAAGACAAAGAGAGACTTATCAAGATTCTTGATAAGCACACCTCAAACCAGGGGCTCCGAGATGAAGCCATCGAGTTAATGAGAAGATATGGTTCCATAGAATACGCTGAGCAGTTCGCAGAGAAAATGATTAAAGACAGCTGGCGGCAAGTACAGGAACTTCTGCCAGCCACAGATGGAAGAGACAACCTGAAATCCTTCATAGAATTTCTGATAGAAAGAAAAATCTGATGCGGAGAGTGCAAGACCTTGGCGACTGAAGACACGGAACTTCGAAAGAATATTCGAAAGGCTGCCTTGTTGAACGCGGTCAAGCACAATGGCGAGGCTCAAGAAGGGCCAGTCCTCGGAAAAATGCTGGGAGAAAAGCCTGAACTAAGGAAGAAGGTCAAAGAGTTATCAGCTCTTATTAGCAAAGTTGTTTTAGAAGTGAACGGTCTTTCACGCGAAGAGCAGAGGCAAATAATTGAAGAAAAATGGCCCGAAACTCTCCTGAGGGAGAAGACTCAAGAGGAAAAACACTTGCCCCCCTTGCCTAATGCCGAAAAGTATGCTGAAGTGGTCACACGCTTTTCGCCCAACCCCGATTGTGCTCTACATCTTGGCAGCGCGAGGGCTATCATCTTATGCTATGAGTACAGTCGACTCTACAATGGCAAGTTCATCCTCCGCTTTGAGGACACGGATCCTAAGACAAAAAGACCCGCCCTAGAGTTTTATGATCGCATACGAGAAGACTTAGCCTGGCTTGGTTGTAGGCCCGATGAAGAACACATTCAAAGCGACAGAATCCCGATCTACTACGAATACGCTGAGAAATTGCTGAAGAACGGCGACGCTTACGTCTGCGCCTGTAAGCCGGAACTGTTCAGGGAAAGCACGGTCGCAGGTCAAGCTTGCTCCTGCCGTGATTTGTCAGTGAAAGAAAACTTGGCCATGTGGGATCGTATGTTACAAGGTGAGTATAAAGAAGGAGAAGCGGTGGTTCGGGTGAAAACTGATTTGAACCACCCGAACCCGGCGGTTCGGGATTGGCCAGCACTTCGAGTGATAGACGCCGAAAAGTATCCCCATCCTCGAGTTGGAAGCAAGTATCACGTTTGGCCGTTGTACAACTTGGCTTGTGGGGTGGATGATCACCTGCTCGGAATAACCCATATAATAAGGGGTAAAGAACATTTGACGAATCAGGTTCGGCAGGAATATATGTACAAATACTTCGGGTGGGCGTATCCTGAGACGATACATTATGGTCGGTTGAAGATAAAGGGAGCATATTTGAGTAAGTCAAAGATCGTTGAGGGAATTAGAGAAGGACTATTTGCAGATTGGGACGATCCTAGGCTTGCAACTTTTGCAGCCCTCAGAAGAAGAGGAATCATGCCAAGAGCGATTGAGAAGATGATAATGGATGTTGGTCCAAAGACCCAGGATGTTGTTTTAAGCTGGGAAAATCTTTACGCGTACAATCGCAAGACACTCGATCCCATCGCCGAAAGATACTTTTTTGTCCCAGATCCAATAGAACTAACAGTGGAAAAAGTCCCTCGGGTGTTCAAGGCAAAGCTTCAAATGCACCCTGATAACGAGGAAGGAAAGAGCAGGCAGTACGTGATCAAACCTGATGGGACAGCTATCGCTAAATTCTGGGTCTCAAGGAAGGATGTCGAATCTTTTGAGAAAGGTTGCGTCATACGGCTCATGGAACTTTTCAACGTTAAGATCAAGAGTGCAGGCATATATTCAGCTGATGCGGCTTTCGCTAGTGAATCATACGAAGATGCCAGGCAGCTGAAGGCTCAGCTGATACAATGGATTCCAGTAGGCCAAGACATCCCGTGTCAAGTGATGATGCCTGATGCAACGATGTCAAATGGAATTGCCGAGAGTTACTGCAGACAGCTGGAGCCAAACATGATTGTGCAGTTTGAACGCTTTGGCTTCGTAAGAATCGACCAAACTGGAGAAAGGCTGATAGTCTATTATGCTCATAAATAGAGGAGGAGAAAATAGTATGCGCAAACAGGACAAATTCATATTGTGGCCGACTTACTTCGACTCCGCGAAAACAAGACGGCAAGGAAGACGCGTGTCGAAGAGCCTGGCCGTGCTCTCTCCTAAGATCTCTGAGTTAAAGGAGGCGGCTGATAAGCTTGGGTTAATCTGCGTACTGAATGCCGAGGTTGCCTTTCCAAGCACGCCCTGGTCAAAATCGGGGATGATCCTTCTTCAGAAGATGCAATCAAAAGAGGCAACTGTGAGAGAGATGGCGAAACAATTACTCAAGGTTCGGAGCGCATCCAGTAATCAAGTAAGAGAAGCTTAACCTTTTTCATCTCTGAACAGGATAGCGTTTAGGACCGCGTCTTGTCCTGGACGCGAAGTTACACGTGCTAGACCTGAAGGTGTTTCTACTATTGCCCCCTTAGTAATTACGCCTCGACGGTCATAGTCTACGTTTGCAGGGTTTTTTGCCACTCGGATGATCTCAACTTTCTCTGACTTTCCAGTCTTTGGATCAGTGACACAAACTTGCTTGTCGCTCAGCAATTTGAGCTTCTGGCTTCCTCCCCTTTCTCTTTTGATTTTGCGTTTTAATTCACCAAGTGTTGTTTCTGTTGGAAATGAGCCAAGTTCAGAATTTCTTTTCTTCCTGTAAACCCGCTTTCTGCCGCCAGAGGATTTCTTCTTGCGCGTGTCACCATTCCACACAGACAATGTCTATTTCTCCATCATTGCTAACCATGAGCGGTCATTATCACCGTCGTTACAAATATAAATCTATCCGTTTAGAGAAGATTCTCCCTGTTTTTCGCCTTCTTCAATAATGTGCTTTAGTTCTCTCTTTAAACTAACTGGGTCATGGCTGAGGGCAAAGTAATCGGCAAAATACTCAGTCGTCTTTAGTACAGATGATCGCCCGGTTCGTTCACTGGCTATCAAGCCCATCTCCTTCAATATCTTAACGTGACCATAAGCGTGATGTCCCCGCACGTCGATTACTCTCTTCTGAGATATTGGCTGTCGATAGGCAATGTAAGAGAGAGTCTTCAGTGGACCGATGGAAAGAAGGGGTCTTTTGAGAAGTTTCCTGACACTAGACGTCAAATCGCTTTTCAGCTGCAGCACGTATCTTTCATCTTTCAACTCCAGAATCTCTAGAGCAGCAGTATTTCTTTCCGAGTATTCTTTGATGAGCGTTTTTACAAGTTTTCTAGTTCTGTTCTTTGAACGTGTATTGAGAACCGAACATAACTCGTTTATGTCTAAAGGTCGACCTGACACGTAAAGTGAAGCTTCCACTAAAGCTAGGTCTCGTTTGACTCTATCATCGGCTTTCTTTTCATGGTGAAGGCCTTCGTCAGCTTCAGGCTGTCGCTTCTCTGCTTCCTGCAAGATTCAAGTCTCCGACCTCTATGTATATCTCCTCTGACTCTTCATTCTGCCACAAGTTCACCTTTCCTTCCTGAGCTAGGAAAAGAAGTAGGATGAATGTGCGAATGGCTTCGAGCCGCGTCAACCCCTTCCTTAAACTGGAAAAGTCTATTATGCCAGCACCTTTCACTCTCTCCAAGAGGCTTGTGTACAACTTCTCCATTTGAATTTCAATTTCCATCAGATAGAAGTCCAGCTGTGGCAATATTTCCGAAGGAGTAGGTAGAAGAGGTGCTTCTGTGGCTTTTTCTAGATGTATCGATTTTTCCCCTCTTAACGCGTCATCTAAGGCTTCAAGCAGGTTGTGGATAGTTGTCGATGCCAATTCATGCCTTAATGGCAAGAACAAAGGTGGAGGAAGAAAATCCTGTGGAGGTTTTGCAGGCGGAGGAGGTTCTTCTAGCCTTAAGAGGAGTTTCGATTTCATCAGATATATTAAAGCGGAAGAATCCAACGCTACGCCGGAGGCTCTGAAGTCTACTTTTCCTGATTTTTCCATCTGTATGAGGAAAGAAGTCAACAGGTAGGCTACGTTTATGTTCCAAGGGGTAAGCTTTTCAAGTTTGTGAAATTCGAACAGAATGTTCCAAGGAGGTTGAAGGTAGAATGGTCTCCTTTCTGCCGTCGAGGACATTAGCTTGGCACCTCTAACAGATTCGTTGCGATGACGTTAGAAACGCCGTTTCGTCCATAGACTCCATATATTTTTTGCGCCTTGTTCACCATTTCCGGCTTTAATGTGATTATTATGAATTGGGTTTTCTCTGATTCGTTCAGCAGAAGGTCAGCAAGTTTTGACACGTGAAAGGCATCTAAGTGGGCATCTATCTCGTCAAGTATGTAGAATGATGCGGGTGTGAATTCTTTCAAAGCAAACAGAAATGCTACTGCAGCAACTGAACGTTCCCCTCCGCTTGCTCCGCTGACTACAATTGAGGGTTTGTTGGGATACTGAACTATCATGTCTATGCCGCCCGCGAATGGTTCTTCCATGTTCTCGATTTTTAGGGAGGCCGTCCCACCACCTGTGAGCTCGGCGAAGTATTTTTGCAGGTCACAACCGATTTTTTCAAATGCATCCATGAAGACGTTTTTCTTCTTTAGTTCGATCTCATCCATGAATAGGACTATTGCCTGTTTTTCTTTTTCAAGTTCGTTCATTCGGATCGATAATTCTTTGTAGCGTGAAATCTGCTCGGCATAATGGGAAAGTGCAAGCTGGTTGATTGCGCCTATTCTCTCGAGTTCAAATTGCATCATTCTCGTCGACGTTTCCGCTTCTTCCACCTGTTTAGGCGTCGTCTCAATCGGCTGTTCGTGACCGAGTTGTCTCAGCTGTTCGTGATATTGATTGAGTTGAAGCATAGAAGTCTGGACGTTTAGCTGAAGTTGGTTTAGCAGACGGTCAACCTGCTCGTATTCGGAATCGAGCTTACGCAAATCTTTGTCTATTTCATCTATTTGGCTGGTGAACTTCTTTGCTTCCTCTCTTGCTGAGAACACACTTTTTGAGAGTTCCACGCGGCTCTTTTCTAGCTCGGATAACTCTTGCTTCAATTCTTCTCTTTCTTTCTGCGCCTCTTCAACTTCTTTCTCTACTCTTCTCTGTTGTTGCTCGACTTTTGAAAGCTGAATCTTGGAATTTCGATACCCGATTCTTAGAACGTTGTCGAACTGTGATTCAAATGTGGAAATGTCCGTTTGAAACGTGCCTAGTTTCTGTCTTAGAGTGATTATTTCTTCTGCTAGTTTTTCCCTTTTGACTTCCATTTCCTGGATGCTTGCCGGATCCGTCTTTTTTCTCAATGCCGTTAGATCGGTCTGAAATCTCCTGATATCTTTCTGAATTGAGCTTCGTTCTGCCCTTTGAACCCACATCTGCGATTTATCAGCTTCTATCTCCTTTTCAAGCCGCGCAGTGTTGTGATTCACTCGCTTTATGTTAGAATCTGTTCTCCTCGCACTTCTCTTCACGCGAGTCAATTCTCTATCTAGCGTGTCGATCGCATCTGAAAGCCTGGTTATCTCGACTCGCGTCTTATCAATTTCCTCTTCAAAGACTGAAACGTCGTTTCCTCGCATTGAAAGATGCTGTTGCAGGGCAGACACTGCCTCGTCTAGACTCTCGATAGCTCTGTCGCTGGGGATAATCGCAGAAAAGTCTATGGGAGCTCTGTAATAGCCAGTCTCAAATGCGCCGCCGCACTCAAAAAGATCACCGTCAACCGTTACAGTCCTGTGACCTTCGCTTGACAAGCTGAAGGCAACTTTGTCATTTGACACAATTATCGTGTCACCAAAAACGAAGTGAACTGCGGGTTCGTAGTTCCTGTCATACTTAATGAATGACGAGGCTAGACCGTTCACTCCTTGCTTTTCAGGTACCTTAGAGAACTTTGGTCTTACAGTTCCTTCGACAGGGATTATTTTGATTCTTCCAAGCTTCATTTTTCTCAGTGTTTCGGTGCATGTGAAAGCAGCCTCGAAATCCTTTACCACCATGGCGTCCAACCACCCCACTGAAGCCGCTTCTACTGCTCTTTGGTAGGTTCTCTCAACTTTGACGAGGCTGCGAAGTCGGCCATAAACGCCTGGAATGACGCCTAAATCGCCTAGTTCCTCAATACTTCTCAAGGCTTTCTCCTCAGCAGCCACGGTCTCGGCGAGTTCCCGCTGGGTTGCAAATTCTACAACGGCTTCCCTCGCCGATTCAGCGATTTTCCCAGCTTCCTCTATCTCCTTCTGCACAGCTTCTCTCTGAGCTATCCGTCGATCAAGGTTGCGTTCCAAGTTTTTGAGTTGGTTCTTCTGTTCCTTCTGCACGTTCTTGAGTTCGATGAGTGATTTCTGAAACTCAGAGAATGTGACGTTAAATCTTTCTCTACGTTCGTACAGGTCCTTCAATCTTTTGATTCGGATCTTTATTGTTGTTTGGCTTTTCAGGTATTCAGACCTGAGAAAGGCGAGCCTCTTGTGGCCAATGTCGAGGTTTAACTCTATCTCCCGGATTTTTTTGCTGTTTTCTCCAAGACTGTCCCAAAGTTGTGCGGTTTCCCGGGCGAGGGTATCATGTTCGGCTTGCTTCAGGTTTATTTGGTTAGAGATACCTTCATGTTCGTTTCTCAGATGTTTGATTCCTGAACGATTTTCGCGAATCTCGTTACGAATGGACTCGTACTGCTGGACATTGTTCTCTCTTATGTGTTTCAGGCCTTCGAGGCTTATTTTTCCTGAACTTATCTTTGTGGTGAGCTCCGTGAGCTTCGATTTCAGTTCTCCGATTCTTATTTGAACCTTCAGGACTTGCGAGCCGCCTTCTTCAACGATTTCTGAGCTTAGTTTTCTCCATTCTCCTTCGATTTCTCGTCTCTTCGATCTTCGTCCGTCGCGTACTTGTCGCAGTCTTTCAAGCTTTTTTCCAACTTCGTCGGTTTGTGCCGAGTTCTCTTCTACTTTCTTCCGTATTAAAGCCATTTCATGTGAAATCTTCACTGTTTCGAATTTTTTTATCTCATCTTGAATGAAACTGACTCTTAGAAGCTCGTTTCGTTCTCTTTCTAAATCATCAAGTCTTTTTTGAACCTCGTCAATTCTTCCCATTGCTGTTCGTATGGAGATGTCAGCCGCCCGGAGTTTCTCTTCAGCCTCAGCTTTTTCGGCATCATATTGGCTGATACCAACGAGATCTTCAATGATTTTTCTTCGTTCTGGCGCGGTTATATCAGTTAGGCGAGTTATCGTGCCCTGAAGGATTATGTTTTGACTTGTGCTGCTTATTCCTGCCATGGAGAGGACTTCCAGTATATGAGCTCTTGAAATTCTTCTGCCGTTGAGCCTGTATATGCTTTGGCCGTTACGATAAACCTCTCGCGAGACCGTCACTGTTGTTGTGTCGACTGGCATGCGGCAATCTGTGTTGTCAAATTGTATCACGACTTTCGCCATTTTTGCTCTTTCCAGCCCAGCCGTTTCTGAGCCGTGGAAGATTAGTTTCGCGGCTGTCTCGGCACGTAGCCTTCTTGTACTTAATTCACCGAGGGCAAACAAGAGTGCGTCCAATATGTTTGTCTTGCCGCTGCCATTTGGACCGGTTATAACCGTGAAGCCTTTGTCCAGAGTTACTTTAACGTTCTGTGGCCCGAATGACTTGAAACCTTTAAGCTCGATTTTCTTAATGTAGGGCATTCAGTCTGCGCCCTCACCTTGTCCGAGGTTCAAAGCATTCTTATCTCGACAACTCTAATATATTTTTGTGAAAGGCTGCGGTTGCCTTGAGCTTTGAGGTTTTGTGCCTGTGAAATCTATTTTTTGGCCTTTGGTCCGCATTTTGTAGTCATTTTCTTAACGAACTCGATTACGTGTTCCTTTTTGCCATAGACAAGTAATGAACCGTCGGTGGTAGTTCTGTATGATACGGATGAATGATCAGCTAACGTTTTCAATCTGTCGATGGCAAGGTCGGCTGAAAGTTTAATGCGTATCCATTGCTCTTCTCTTGGCAACCCAGAGATAAACCTCGTCTCTTCTTCTGTTTTGTCAGTTTTTCTACTAGCGTGTTCTAATCGTTTGAGCCACTCATTTGCGTAAGGCACTCCGAAGTTTTCTTCTCCTTCGGAAACGAGGTATGATTCCACGCTTCTCAGGTATTCTTCAATTTTTCCAGTAGACTCCCCGTAGCTGGCATCAGCTTTCAGTATTCTTGTCATAGTCCTTGCCGATTTCAAATCGTTCATTATTTTTGCCGGAATAACTTTGCCTCTTTTTCGAAAATCTGCAACCATTTCTTCAAGTATTTTCCAAGTTTCTGAATATCCCATGCCCTGATTCACCATTGGCCAATTGCATAAAGAGATGGCATTATAAAGCGTTGTCGAATGCAAGAATGTTTCTAGCTCCTGTTTATGCTGTTCGATTCTTTTGCAGTGCCATCAAGCGATCGTGTGCTCTGATGCTTCCAATTTGAGTGCGAAAAGAGGCAGCTGGGCATGGGAAATCAAATTTATTGATAGAAAGGTCTTCAGGTGTGAGAAATACAAACAAAAAGGTATCATGTTGCCATTGAGCGTGGCTTTACGTTTAGATACATTGCGTCGGGTTCATTGAAGTGCACAGCTTGCAATGTTCTGTGTCGATTGCAGGATCAAATGTTTTGTGCATCGCGCAGAGAAGTCCTTTAGTGCGTATTGTTTTGCAGATGTAGCACAGGTCTGATAGAAATTCTGAGTGCGACAAATTGTCTTGGGACAGTCGGCATGCGAGTTTTATTATGAGGTCTTTCACGTCGCTGTCATCTTCTAAATCCATTGCTTTTCCCCGCATTTGTCGGTGATACAAGCTGATCGCAGGTTGGCTCACTCCAAGGAGTTTGGCTGCGTCTGCTTGTTTTAGGCTGTGTTTTGTCGTTAGTTCCTTGGCGATCATGGCTCGAACGGCCGGCAAAGCGCATTTGACTGCGATTTCACATGGGACTGACATTTGATGTTTCTTCCTTTCTGTTATGTGTCGAAAGGCATAAATATACTTTATTACAATCGTAATAAACTCTTAAGGTGAAAAGACGTGAGTTGGCGGAACATTGTTGCACTTTCTGAAGGTGTCTATTGGGTCGGAATAAAAGATTGGAACAGAAGGCTATTTGACGCTTTGATTCCTCTTCCGAACGGGACAACCTACAACGCTTACCTTGTAATCGGTAATGCTAAGAAGGCCTTGGTCGATACTGCGAACCCGGGTTTTGAGAAAGAGCTAGAGGATAAGATTAAACGGGTTGTCGATCCTAGCGACTTGGACTTCATCGTAATGAATCATGCTGAGCCGGACCACGCGGGGTCCATTCCTTATCTGATGTCTATTAACGCCAAAGCAAAACTAGTTGTCACTGCCAAAGGGGCGAAGATGGCACAAACATACTTCAAAGTTCCTGAACATCGATTAATGGTGGTGCGTGACAATGATAGCATAGATCTTGGCGGCAAGACTCTTCAGTTTATCGAGGCTCCGATGCTTCATTGGCCTGAAACCATGTTTACCTACGTTAGAGAGGACCATACGCTGTTTCCTTGTGACTTCTTTGGTGCACATTTGGCACGAGGGGTTTTCGATGATGAAGTGGAGGACTTGCTTGTTTATGCTCAGAGATACTTCGGGGAAATAATGATGCCCTTCAGCGTAATGGCTCAGAAGGCTATGGATAAGATTAAGGATCTCAAGATCGACGTCATTGGGCCCAGTCATGGGCCAGTGTATAAGAATCCTGAACGAATTCTCTCCGCGTACAGGAAATGGTGTAAAGGGGAGACTAAACTGAAGACCATCATAGTTTATGTGACGATGTGGAAGAGCACGGAGAAAATGGTTCAGCCACTTGTGGAAACGTTGCTGTCTGAAGGAATTGAAGTTGCACTGTACAACTTGGCAGTGGCTGACGTGGGCGACATTGCAAAGGACTTGGTTGATTCGAGGGCCATCGTGTTGGGAACTCCGACTGTGCTGGGAGGTGCGCATCCTTTGGCGGTTTATGCGACTTATTTGGTGAAGGCTCTACGTGCACCCTTGAAGTTTGGGGTTGTTTTGAGTTCGTTCGGGTGGGGTGGCGGCGCGATCAAACATGTTCAGGAAATGTTGGGTTCGTCGAAGATGGAAATTGTTGGATCGTTGGAAATAAATGGGCCGCCGTCTGAGGGTGATGTTAAGAGGATAACAGAGATTGGTAAGAATCTTGCCGATAGGATAAGAGAAGTAGGCTAGAGAGAAGCGAGTTATGAAGGGATGAGTTGTGGATAAGGCGAGTGAAAAGTGGAAGAAGATGTTGAGGGAGATAATTGCGGAGTTGCATGCTGGGATTCCTCCGCAGGAGGTTAAAGAGAGGTTCAAGAAGGTTTTGGAGGGCGTGAGCCCTGAAGAGGTTGCCAAGGTTGAGCAGGAGCTTGTGAGGGAAGGTTTGCCTAGGGAGGAGCTTCAGCGTCTTTGTGACGTGCATATGGCTGTCTTCAGTGAGCAATTGGGGAAGCAGGAGTTGAAGGTTGCTCCTGAGCATCCGCTGGGTATCTTGTTGGAGGAGCACAGGGTCCTTCTGCGGCTTTTGGAGAAGCTTGCTACGGAAGCTGACATCATTGGGCAAGCGTGCGATGAGGTGTATGTTGGAGATGACTTGACAGAGCTGAAGAAGATTGTTGAAGAGTTGTCGGATGCTGAGAAGCATTTTGTGCGGGAGGAGAACGTGTTGTTTCCTGTCTTGGAGAAACATGGGGTCACTGAGCCTCCTGCGATTATGTGGATGGAGCATGATAAGATTCGCGAGTGCAGTAAGCAGGTTTATGGTATGGTGAGGAAGTATGAGGCTAGGGATTTTCAGGAGTTCAAGAAGAATCTTCTTGATCGTGCAAGGTCGTTGAGCAGTCTTTTGTCTGGTCATATTTCCAAGGAGAACACTGTGCTCTATCCAGCGGCGTTAAAGGTGATTTCGGAGGACGAGTGGGGGAGCATAAGAAGGGATTTTGATGAGATTGGCTATTGCTGTTTCACGCCGAAAGACTTGATAAAGTCCTTGACGATTACTGGAAGCGCCAAAGCGGGGAGTTTATCGTCAGGTGAGGGAACGTTGAAGTTTGATACGGGAAGTTTGTCGAAGGAGGAGGTTGAAGCTATTTTGGACACGATTCCTGTGGATATTTCTTTCGTCGATGTGAGTGATGCTGTCAAATACTTTAACAAGGCTGAGAAGCGGATCTTCGTGAGGACGCGGGCTGTGATCGGAAGAAAGGTGCAGATGTGTCATCCGCAGAAGAGTGTTCACGTGGTGAACGAGATCGTGGAATCCTTCAAGTCGGGTAAGAAGGATTCTGCTGAATTTTGGATTTCGATGAATGATCGTATGGTCCACATCAGATACTTTGCCGTCAGAGACAGGCATGGCAAATATTTGGGGACGCTTGAGGTCACCCAGGACATCACTGACATCAAGAAGCTTGAGGGGCAGAAGAGGCTGCTCGACTGGAAAGCTTGACTCAACAGGAATCAAGCATCAAACGTTTGGATTCTCGCGCGATCGTTCTCCGTTTGAACTCTGAATCGTGCTGGAACATTTGATCGGCAGAGAATTCTAAGGGGTAATTTGCAGTTTAGGCAGTGCATTTAAGAGTTCTATGAACTTTACTCGTCCGTTCATGAGTTTCAGGCCGATAGTACTTGCGGTTTTGGGATGTTATACATACGAAGATATTCCAGTTTCTGGGAAGTGGATCTGTATTTTGGGATGTTGCAACATCCGAAGATACACCTCCTCCCTACTAGGTCGGTTTTTCATGGTGGAAAACATCTGCAGTTTT
>DASPTR010000016.1:0-2789 GCA_035623315.1 Candidatus Acidiferrum sp.
CAGTGGATGCTGCCAGCATTTTCATACAGAAAGCTTACAGCATGAGCGAATACCTTGAACTGAAGCATTATTATGGCGGCGAAGCAGAGAAGCGCTCCGTGGAAAAGCGCACCGAATTTCTCAAGACATTAAAGAGCAAGAGTCAGGAAGAACAGGTTATTGCTGAATGCGAGCGACTGTTAGGCCTGTGGCGGGAGAGTTCCTTGGCTTACTAGCGGTTCGATCCTGATCTTTGTTCCACTCTTTACTTGTTTGAACACATCTAGGTTGCTGGTCACTTTCCCGAGTATGTTCACTGGACTGTAGGGTTGTGATGTACCGTAGAATATGCACACGGCACTTCCCATGGGCCAGAATGCGATCGTTCCGTTTTCAACGTTTCCTTTAGCTTTTTCTTCGCCCATCTTGATTGTGGTTTCGAAGTAGACCTCTTCTTTCCAGAGGGCTGCCCTGCCTTCTATTGGAAGCTTTCTGAGTATCATGTCTATCGTTCTGGGAGCTAGGAAGCGTACTAACTCTCCTTCTGCTTCGCCTACGCCTTCAATCACGAATTTTATCTTAGTTCGGGAAATATCTGCTTCTTCAGTCGTCATTGTTTTCCACATCTTTTGAGGAATTGATCCAGAACCTGTTCAAGCGAAACGGGTCCAACCACTTTTAGCTCGTATCTGACTCTGACAGTCGGCTTGCTGATCGTTACGACTCTTCTTAGATCAATCGGAGTTCCTATGACTACGACATCGCATGGCACTCGGTCTATGGTTTCCTTCAGTTCTGCCACTTGTTTTCCGCTGTACCCCAGAGCTGGAAGAAGTGCGCCCAAATGTGGATATTTCTTGTAAGCTTCTTTTATCGAGCCTATGGCGCAGGGTTTGGGATCGACGATTTCGCCAGCACCCGAGTTCTTGGCCATGATAGTTCCTGCCCCGTACGGCATGTTTCCATGGGTGAGCGTGGGTCCGTCCTCTATCACTAGAACACGTTTTCCCTTGATCAATTCAGGTCTGTCGGCAGTGACAGGTGAGGCTGCTTCTAGAACCGTTGCTTTCGGGTTGACCATCTTTATGTTTTCTTTGACTTGGTTCACCTTCTGCGGGTCGGCCGTGTCAATCTTGTTTATTATGATAACATCTGCCATTCGCAGGTTTGCTTCTCCCGGATAATAGGCCAGTTCGTGGCCTGCCCTGTGGGGGTCTGCCACAACGATGTGCAAGTCTGGCTTGTAGAAGGGCAGGTCATTGTTTCCTCCGTCCCACACGATGATATCCGATTCTTTTTCAGCTTCTCTGAGGATTTTCTCATAGTCCACGCCAGCGTAGACTATTATGCCGATGTCAATGTGAGGTTCATATTCTTCTCTTTCTTCGATTGTACATTCGTATTTGCTCAGGTCCTCGTACGAGGCAAACCGTTCCCAGATCTGCTTTCTCAGGTCACCATACGGCATCGGGTGCCTGATGACTGTAACTCTTAATCCCTTGTTTTTCAGTATCTTGGCAACCTGCCTGGACGTTTGGCTTTTGCCTGAGCCTGTCCTGACGGCGCACACCGAGACGACTGGCACTTTTGACTTCAGCATCGTCGTCTTGGGGCCCATTAAGCGAAAGTCAGCCCCGTTTGCCAAGACCGCAGAAGCCTTATGCATGAGGTAATCGTATGAGACGTCGCTGTAGGCAAAAACAACCAGGGAAACATCGTTCTCCTTTATCAGTTTGGGCAAATCGTCTTCGGGATATATTGGAATACCTTTCGGGTAGTTTGGGCCAGCAAGTTCGGTTGGGTAGCTTCGGCATTCTATTCCTGGAATCTGCGTGGCCGTAAACGCCACAACTTCATACGCGTCGTTGTTTCTGAAGTACACGTTAAAGTTGTGGAAGTCCCTGCCAGCGGCGCCCATTATAATGACTTTGGTTTTCTGCAAGATTTAATCCTCCAACAAAACCCCAAATAGGGGGTTTTCAATACTACTCGACATTCTATTTAAGGCTAGCGCGCAGGTGTCATTTCAGCAAACCGAGGAGAGTTTCGGCTATGAAGTCTATCTGCTTCGGTGAGACGCCTGGATGAACTGGCAGTGAGAACACCTGTTCTGACGCTTTTTCCGTTGCTGGAAGCTTGTGCTTGCCAAATTTGCGGTAGTATGGCATAAGATGTATTGGGTTCACGTAGCAGACGAAGGCTCCTATTTCTTTCTTCTTCAACTGCTCAACGATGCTGTCTCTTTTCTCTCTGCTCGCATTCTTCAACCTAACCGTGTAAAGGTAATAGCTGCATTTGAACCCTTCAGGCTCGGTCGGCAACTGTAGTCTTTTTGTTTTTTCAAGTTTCTGCGATAGCCTTTCGGCGTTCTTGCGTCTCTTCGCGACGAATTTGGGCAGTTTCTTTAGTTGTTCGCAGCCTATTGCAGCTTCAATTTCAGGCATGTGATAGTTGTGTCCGAGCATGAGAGATTGGTATTTTTGTTTTTCCCCGTGACTTCTAATGTACCGCGGTGTTTCTTCAATCTGCGGATTGTTTGTGGTGAGCATTCCACCCTCGCCTGTGGTCATGTTCTTGCTTCCGTAGAAACTCCAACATGCCGCGTCTGCGAAAGCCCCTGGGGGTTTTCCCTTGCACTTGGCTCCGTGGGCTTGTGCTGCGTCTTCGACGATTTTCAGGCCGTGTTTGTCTGCAATTTCTCTTATCTGCGGAACGTCAGCTGGTAAACCATACAGGTCGACGGGCATTATGGCCTTGGTTTTCTTTGTTATGGCCCTTTCAACTGCCCTCGGAGAAACGGTGTAAGTGTC
>DASPTR010000017.1:0-2961 GCA_035623315.1 Candidatus Acidiferrum sp.
CTTCGCCAACTCGCTCACCATGAACAGCTATTTACCTTCACTTCTGGACCAACTACACAAGAAATACAAGTTGGCCATCGTCTCCAACATGTCATTTGCCGACGCACTATTCAAAAGCCTTGCAGAATTCAACATTTCCAACCACTTCGACGCGATAGTAGTTTCTGGCAATTTGGGATGGCGAAAACCAAGCCCAAGGACTTTCAAGAAAGCTCTCCAAACTCTACGGGCAAAGGCAGAAGAGGCGATCTTCGTGGGCGATTCTCTAAGAGCCGACATAAAAGGAGCCAAGCAACTAGGGATGAAAACGATTCTGCTCAACGAAAAAAACAAGAAACAACCCGTGACAGACACAGCACAATTATACTCCAAAGAAGTCAGAACCGACGTGAAACCCGACAAAACAATAAGAAACCTTGCCAACCTGCCAAGAGCTTTGCGAAACCTTTCAAAGCAGCCTTGAACACCATCCCACCAAATCGCTGAAACACAAATCTATAAACGAAAAATGAAACACGTAATGGCGGTTCTCACTAGAAGCTATGCTGATATCTGAACACAAGTTTGGGCGAATATGCTACTTAGCAGCAAGTATACCGACTACGATGAACATTATTCCAGCAAAGGTCAACACGACCATCTCTGAGTAGGCGCTCATCCGAAAATAACGTCGATCTGGAGACGCGCGCCTTGCCATCACGAACAGGCCCCAAGCAGCAATGACGAAGCCCAGACCGAAAATTATAGCCACAACACTGGCGGCATTCATCGTATGATCAATACGATCAAAGCTGTCACGGCAAATAAGCCTTTTGAACACCCCTTTCTATTGTTGAGCTAACGCGCATGTTTCTTCGACCACCAGAAATAAATATGTCAAGAGTGAAAAGTTCGAAGGCAGGGGAAAGGAAATCATGTCACAAAGACCATTAGGAGTAGCGATACTCGCAGTTCTTGATGCCATCAGCGGCCTCCTCACATTGGCCCTCGGCGCACTTTCCATCATTTTGAATTGGTCAATCACTGGAGGAGGGCTAAGCGGTCCTTCCGGCGTCTTATCGACCTTGCTTCTAGCATTGGCAATATTGATTGTGATTATAGGATTTCTCTATTTAGCAATCGCAAAGGGTCTGTGGAATGGAAGCAGCTGGGCATGGACACTGTGCATCGTGTTCTCAATAATCGGTATTTTCATCGGCCTCTTCTTCAGCTTCCTCGAGTTACAGAGTGGAATCATAATCATGCTGATCAACATAATCGCTCTAATCTACCTGAACACTGAAAACGTCAAAGCCTATTTTGGAAAAGGTCGATATCAAAATGAGCCAGAACCATCCGAAGAGAGTAATTGGGACAAACCAAACACGCCCTAAACTCACAGCAAGCTTATTGAAAGAACCTAAAGCTGTTAATTGAAGCTAATACTTAGAGAGCGAACACCGTTTTGTTGCAAGATCTTCAATTAGCAGGCTTAAGATTCGGCCCCATCCTCTTCAAGTAATCTTCTAAACCGTCTCCCAGAACTTTCTTCAGAAGACCCATACGCACCTTCATGTATTCTTCTTGAAGTATGTCAAAATGGAATGACCCCCATTTCTTGCCCGCCACGAAAACCGTGTTTCGAACAACTCCGCCCTTCCTAAAGCCGCAGGATTCAAGCGCCCTGTGAGCCCGCGTGTTATACTCAACACTCCACGCTTGACAATGCTCTAAACCGAGATGCATAAAAGACATCTCAAGCAGACCGATGGTTATCCTCTTCCCGAAGCCTTTCTCCCACAGTTCCTTCTTTCCAATGTAAGTGCCAACGTCTGCTCCTGCAACGTTACCCCAAACCTCCCTCCGAATACTTGCAAACGCAATAGGCTCATTTGACTCCGTGTTCTCCACGATGAACAAGAGGTTCTTCTCATTCTTCGTCCACTCAGCAAACCTTTCCTCAAGCTGAGCCATCGAAGCCATATTCAACGGTTGGCTCCGACTATACATCATCAACTCAGAATCATTCTCCCAAACATGCAACAGCTTCAAATCCTCCTTCTCCAAAGGCCTAAACCTGAGACTAGCAAACTCAAACATTCACATCGCCAATCTCGACTACTGCAAGGGCAAAAATTAACCTTCCCCTTCACAAGACTCGCAACTGTGCTGACTTCATGCTTCAATGGAAGCATACTTCAACGATTGATTAACACAGACTAGGCGGATTGCCTCGCAGCACGCTTTGAGCGACCCAGTGTGAAACAAAGCATATCAGATGCAATTGCCTCGATTTTCTTGCAAGAGACCTGCATGTCACCCAATCTAGCAAGCTCTAATCCGATTGACTTGCACTCGCGCTCAAGTCTAGCATACTCCCGCCATGCACCCTTGCTCTCAGCAATCAGCGAATCACTGAGTCTGTTAAGATCTTCCCAAGCGGAATCCAACATTTTCTCATGATTGACGATCCTGGAAACTTCATCTCCTCCGATTGTTTCTTTTCCAAGCACATTTAGCCGGTCTTTCAGCTTTTTCACCCTTCTCAACATCTGCCGGTAGCTCCTCTCCAAGCCTCTCCCGACCTCATCGATCTCAGCTTGAAGCCTCACAGCATCCGTCAAGATTCCCCCTCAACAAATTATTGCACCACAGATTGCTCAACAACCAGCTGGCCATAACTAATCAGCACGTAAAAGCATTTAAACCATCAACCCACCTAAAACATAACACGTTCCTTAGAGGAGTATCAGATTTGGACATCTCATCTTCGACTGTTCAGTTTCCAAACAGCACACCGCAAGGCAACACCTCAGGCTTCCTAACAGCACCGAAAGCACACGGAAAATACCCAGGCATAATCATGATCCATGAAATATGGGGTCTGGTTGACCACATTAAAGACGTGTGCATGAGACTCTCACGAGAGGGATACGTAGCTCTCGGCGTTGACCTCTTCAACGGAAAAACTATCACAAGCAT
>DASPTR010000018.1:0-18253 GCA_035623315.1 Candidatus Acidiferrum sp.
CAAGATGGATCGAAGATATTTTGACGACTTACATGGACGCTACAGAAGGCAGAAGTTCAATATGAACCAAGAACCAAGCGTTATGATGCTTTCTTGGGAATTTCCGCCAAGAATCATAGGTGGAATTTCTCCACACGTCTACAATCTGTCAACAAACTTGGCGGCCAATGGGATTAAGACCTACGTGGTCACGTGCGATTTCCCAAATGCGGCATCCCATGAAGTTCTTGATGGTGTAGAGGTTTTCAGAGTGGAAGCCTATAAGAACCCTTCACCTGATTTTGCGACGTGGGTTTATCTTATGAATGTTAACATGCAAAAGGAGGCAGCTGCGCTCATCAACAGTTTAAAGGATGGAGTTGACATAATTCATGCCCATGATTGGCTGGTGGCAACTGCTGCAATTGGCTTAAAGCACGTATTCAGAAAGCCACTCATCGCAACGATTCACTCTACCGAAATCGGTCGCCGGAATGGCATCCATCTTGATTATGAACGCATGATTCACGAGACCGAAGCATGGTTGACCTACGAGGCGTGGAAGGTGATATGCTGCAGTGACTACATGGTAACACACGTCCAATGGGCTTTTGGACTGCCTCCTGACAAGCTCATTATGGTTCCAAACGGCGTGAACTATGAAACATACTCAAAATACGGAAAGGAGGATTGTAGCCAATTCAGAAGCAAATTCGCCTTGCCTGAAGAGAAGATCGTGCTCTTCGTCGGAAGACTTGTCTACGAGAAAGGCGTACATGTGCTCGTTAACGCTGCTCAAAAAGTCTTGGACAAGGTCAACGCCAAATTCATAATCGTTGGAAATGGCTACATGAAGGACCAGCTTTCAAACCTCGTCAGGGCTGTCGGATTAACGGACAAAGTGATGTTCACTGGGTTCGTTGACGATGACACGTTGAGGCGTTTACAGATTTGCGCGGATGTTTCGGTTGTCCCGTCACTTTTTGAACCTTTTGGGATAGTCGCACTAGAAGCTATGGCAGCAACAAGTCCCGTCGTAGTCTCGGACACAGGCGGCTTGTCTGAAATTGTGGAACACGACGTGAGCGGCGTTAAAGTCTATCCCGGCAATCCAGACTCGCTAGCATGGGGAATAGTAAAAGTGTTAACCGATGATGGCTACGCTAACTGGTTAAGAAAAAACGCATACAAGAAAATCCAAGAAAAATACGACTGGAACAGAATAGCTCAACAGACCAAAACGATCTATCGAAAAGTGCTAGATGATTCTTCCAAGAGCTTCTGGGCTCAGACATGATCTAAAGCAGAGCGAAGCAAAGCTGACCGATTGATCATTGATAATGAGCAGATAATGAGGCACATGATCACGTTTGCAGTCAGGGGTATTTCAGTCGAATTGCTCTGTCCTTGCAAGCATCAACGCACTTCATGCAGTAGATGCATTCCTCGTGACTGAATTTTTCCCATGGCAAGTCTAAAATGGGAACACGCATAGGACAGGCTGCGACACAGAGACGGCATCCGCCTTTCTCACACTTTACAGGATCTCGTCGCAACCCGATGAAACTAAACTTGTTCATAACTGCCATGATTGCTCCGTGTGGACAAAGATATCTGCACCAACCTCGCGGAATATAAAGAGCCAGCGCGAGGACCACGATCATGAACACGAACGAAAACCAGAAGAGTGCGGACAGATTTGCAAGTCCACCAAGAATATTCGCAGCGGACTTCTGCATGATCGAAGAACTGAAATATTGAACCCCGCTAGGCAACGCCGAAAACAGAATCTCTGCAGGGCTGAATGCTGTGAATGGAGCCTTCACGAGAATGCCCAAAGCGCCTCTGTAACCCTGACCGACGCCTGCGTTTTGTGCAGCAACGTAGGTCAAGCTTATGAACAGAGCGATTGCGGTAATTGCATATTTCACGTAAACCATACTCTCATGAGTCCTGACTGAAACATCGGTCTGCTTTCGCTTGATGACCCCAAGCAGATCCTGAACAAGACCGAAAGGACAAACCCAACCGCACATTGACTTGCCTATGAGAACTCCCACGATTAAATATGAAGCTAATGCGAGCCATGGGAAAACTCCAGCGTAGAGCCAAAACTGTATGGCCGTGAAGGCATCGCCGACGCCGTTGGGGTTTTGCCCCCAAGTCCAAAGAACGGGGAGCACGACAGGTGACGACACAACGTAAAAGACAAGGACGCTGAACAGTATGAAAGACAGGAACTGAACTACTCTTCGAGGCGTATTATACCTAAGCAAATATTCTTTTATATCGTCACCTCTCAAATTCCCGCCTCTTCCATGCCACTGACGAAAGCTCTAGTAATTACTTTTACTTCTACTTTAACGTTTTCTGTCAGAAGATGGAGTGACAGTTAGTCTGATCTTTTCACAATCAGATTCTTGGAAGAAGACCCGTAGACATGAACAGGAAACCAGCAAAGCAGAAAAAAGGACATTGCTGAATGTAAGGTCAGGGTTTAGGCTTTGCCGGTTAGAGATCTAATCTGATCGACAAAGTCAGCAT
Source organism: Candidatus Acidiferrum sp. (assembly GCA_035623315.1). Lineage (GTDB taxonomy): Archaea > Thermoproteota > Bathyarchaeia > Bathyarchaeales > Bathycorpusculaceae > DASPTR01. Next base: position 2,524 of record DASPTR010000018.1, read on the forward strand.
GAACGTGCTCAGGTTCACCGACTGGACTACCCGACTGCAAGTCCTCCAAAATCCTACGTTCAACGACGCATGCGCCAGAGCTTAGGAAGTCCTCAAGACCATTCGCAAATAGGTCAATCTTGTCAGCGATTTCATTAGGTTTCAGAGAATAATTGCGTTCTAAATGCCGATAAATCAAACGGGTGGCCTTTTCGCCAAAGATCTGAGTCAAGACTCGATCTATCACCTTGGAAATCTTGTCACCTTCTGAAATAGCATGCACACAAGCCTGAGCCTGAACCTGCATAGCCTACACCCTGTGTTAGTATCGTGCGTCGCACGACTTAATAAGTATTCTCGTACAACTGTCGTGCACGTATACACATACAGAAATGCAAAAGATTATCGTCCCATAAATTCCGTTATGTTCCGCTGTTGAAGTGTTCTAAGAGCATGATTTGCCATAAAATCATCATCTGAGAGTACAAGCCGCCCGTAAACACCGTCATAGCCAGGCACTACCCTGAGCCGCCCTTCTCTCACTTTAATGATCGCGTCTGCAACTTGGCCAACCACGAGCATCCTCAAAGCATCTCTCGGAGCATCCATCAGAACAGTGTACTCGTCCCCGAATTTTTCGATGAGCAAATTGTAAATGCTCCAAACCTTCTGAACGGAGGGAGACTCGACGCCCAACACGGCGGCAATGATCTCAGACAACGGCAACAAATGTACAAAACCGATCGGGTTTTCAGGCCTGAAACCCTCCGGCCGATCTGCCAATTCCTCAACGCGCTGCTCAACCCCCTTAGTAAGTTTTCTCCGGCACACTGGACAAACGCTTCCGAACTTCATCGCATCAATAGCTGAAAATGAAGCTTTACAGTTTCTATGACCAGTCCAATGATACTTACCATACGCGGGATCTGTCTCTATCGTGAATTTGAACCTTGCCCGATCCTTGTTGCGTATAGCATCAAGAATTCCATAGTAGCTTGGCCTTTCAAGGTCAAACACGTTAGCTTCTCTCCCGATACGCCATGGCCAGAAACTGTGGCTGTCACTGTTAGAAACTAGAGCAAAACGATCCAAGGATTTAAGTCGCCAATTCATAGGTGGATCCGATGAAAGCCCAGTTTCCAAGGCATGAATGTGTTTAGTCATGTCTTTATAACAGTCTTCAACACGATCAAAACCGCTAAAGGCTCCGAATATACTGAACCATGGCGTCCACGCATGTGATGGAAAAACCATGTTCCCGCTTGAAACTTCCATCACTTGTTCAACGAGACTTGGAGCATCTACATTTAGTGTTGGTCTGCCATCAGACATAAGATCACCATAGCTTGAGAGCCTGTCGTTGATCTGGCGCGCCGTATCAATGTTCGGTGTCAAAATGACATGATGAATTTTCTTGACCACATTCTCATACGTGAATACTGTACTAACCTCTGTCGTAAGCATGAAAAAGACTGATGACCTACGCTCATCTGCAAGTCTTAACAAGTTTGAATCAGGTTCCTGAACAGTGGCTGCTTCCAACTCGTTGAGCCACTTCGGATGTGTAAGGTCTCCTGTGCCCACGACATTCAGGCCCTTCATCTCTGCGAATCGAGCTATCTCAGCAACGCTCATTTTTTCACTTGTTGCGCGACTGTAACGACTATGAATGTGAAGGTCTGCAATCACCCTCAAAGTTTTCCCAGCCTTAAACTCATTCTTGACAAACTGCGTTATTCTTTTTAACTCTTGAGCAATTCTAACCTAACATCCCGCATCAGAACCCAACTAGCATATTCGACAGAAGACAGGGACGACGAGAAGAATGTTCAGTATCAACACTGAAATACCCCTGCCTCCAAAACAATGACACAATGCGTACCGATTCAAACTGGTGCCGCTTTGTTTCTGAGCAATACCGGGTTTTTGCCGCGCTATCTTTTCACTCTGAATTGAATCTGCGAGATGCGCTGGGCCAAAATGGAAAAAAGTTTAGATTATGCCTATTTCTTTGCCGATTTTCTCGAATGCTCCGATTGCGAAATCCAAATCCTTTCGGGTCAAGGCGGCGTTCATGATTGTTCTGATTCTGGCCTTGTCTCGTGCTACCATTGGAAAAACTATTGGCAGAGCAAACACACCTTCTTCAAACAGTCTTGTGCTAAGCTTCTTGGCCTGACCACTTTCGCCGACCATAATCGGCGTTATCGGTGTTTCGCTATTGCCAATATTGAAGCCCAAGTCCTTCATGGTTTTCTTGAAATATCGTGTGTTTTCCCAGAGCGTTCTAACATGTTGAGGCTCATTCTCTAGCACGTCGATTGCTGCGATGCATGCACCTGCAACTGCAGGAGGATGCGATCCGCTGAGAAGCCATGTTCGTGACTTGTTGTAGGCGAAATCTACTAGATCCTTGGACCCTGAAACGTGGCCGCCTACGACTCCAAAGGCTTTCGAGAATGTTCCCATTTCAACCTGGACTTTATCTCTGCCTAGCTTAAAGTGAGAAACGATGCCTCTTCCACCTTCACCGAGCACTCCTTCACCGTGAGCGTCATCTACGTAGACCATTGCCCCATGCTCAGCTCCTGCTTTGGCCACACCGTCTAACGGGGCTATGTCGCCATCCATCGAGAATACTCCATCTGTGATTATCAGAACCCGTCGGTAAGGCGGAGAATGCTTCTCTGCCTCCTCCAAAACCCGATGCAGGTCCTCAATGTTTGCATGCTTGTAGACAGCTCTTTCGGCGTGGGCCAACCTAACACCGTCGATGATGCTGCCATGATTGAGTTCGTCGCTTATGATGAGATCTTCTTTGCCAACCAGTTGGGGAATTAAGCCCGCGTTTGCGGCGAAGCCAGTTTGATAAACAAGCGAAGCATCTGCATGCTTAAACCGAGCTAATCGTTTTTCAAGTTCCATGTGGATGTCCATGGTGCCGGCAATCGGTCGAACTGAGCCAGATCCTGCCCCGTGAGTTTGAACGGCTTTGACAGCGGCTTCCTTCAATTTCGGATGATTGCTTAGTCCCAGATAATTGTTGGAGCAGAACATCAGGACTTTTTTGCCGTCAACAGTGCACCATGGAGCGCTGGGGCCCTGAAGAACCCTCAGTTTCCAGTCAAGGTCATTCTTCACCAAGTCCTGGTATTCTTCGTGTAGGAATGATGTTGGACTTCGCATGATCATCAACCTGTTCTTCCTAGTCTCTTTCACTTTCTCTTAACTCTTTCCAGTGGAGCTTAACGCAATCATCATTCTAGAGTCTGCCTTCGGCAAAACGTTTCGACAGCCTTTCAATCATGTCTTTAGTCATTGCGGCCAAGTCATACATAGGCCTCCACCCCCAATCCTTGCGAGCCATGCCGTCGTCGATTGACATCGGCCAAGAGTCAGCGATTTTTTGTCTTGAATCAGGCTTGTAATCACATCGGAAATCGCGTATGTACTTCCTGATCTCAGCAGCAAGCTCTCCAGCTGAGAAGCTTACCCCAGAAACGTTATAGCTATCATGGCGTTTGACTTGGGATGGATCTTTCTCCATCAAGTCTATCGTGGCCTTGAGACAGTCTGGCATGTACATCATCGGCAAGACCGTGTCCTCTCGAACAAAACACGTATAGTGCCTGTTCTTTATTGCCTCATAAAATATCGCTACCGCATAGTCCGTCGTGCCCCCACCAGGCAGAACCTCGCTGCTGATTATGCCGGGATATCGGACGCCCCGAACATCCACACCATACTTCGAGGAATAGTAATTGCACAAAAGTTCGCCTGCGACTTTCGTAACACCGTACATCGTCTTCGGAATCAACACAGTCTCCTGCGGCGTGTTGATCCTTGGCGCCGTCGGACCGAATACTGCTATTGAGCTCGGCCAAAACACCCTAAGCAGATCGAATCTTCTGGCGACTTCAAGAACGTTATAGAGGCTCCCCATGTTTATGGCCCAGGCCGCTTGAGGGTTCTCCTCACCAGTAGCAGAGAGTACAGCAGCTAAATGGCACACAGTGTCGATGTCGTAGTGCTTCACGATCTTCTGTAGGCTTCCTTCATCCCTCAGATCGACGTATTCAAAAGGTCCAGACTTCAACAAGGTCTCGCTGGGCGGCCTCTTATGCCCTGCAGCGACAACGTTGTTGCCACCGTATTTCTTCCTTAACTCCAAAGTCAATTCAGATCCAATTTGGCCTGTGGAACCTGTAACCAGAATCTTTCTGACCACATTCTTCGACATGTCCTCATCCGACCTCTCTTAGAAGCAAGAAATCTTGGTGCTTTGAGATATAAGAATTTTCGAGCAGAAGCCAAATGTCAAACATACGATGTATATTTCGATTCTCGTTCTGCGTCTAAGGGGTATATTGTATCGGAACAGTTTTTAGCTTATGGAGATGATTCTTTTGCAGATCAAAACTATGATGATTGGCTTCGTCGTCAACCCAATAGCAGGCATGGGCGGCAAGGTCGGATTGAAAGGAACTGATAATATCCTCAATGTTGCAATCGAAAGAGGAGCAGAACCAGTAGCGCCTAGAAGAGCAGTGGACTTTCTGCTGAGATTAAAGGAATTCAACACTGACACTAAGATCGAAGTTTTGACTTGCCCAGGCATAATGGGCGAAAACGAAGCTGCTGAAGCATGCCTTAACTCTCAGATTTTGCCAATGAAAATAGGACAGAAAACGACGGCCTCGGATACGAAGGAAGCCGTTAGACTAATGATCGCTTCAAAGGTAGATTTGATAGTCTTTGTTGGCGGGGACGGAACAGCCAAGGACGTCTTAGAAGCTATGCGATGCAATGCTAAGCAAATTCCAGTCTTGGGTGTACCATCAGGAGTGAAAATGTACAGTGGCATATTTGCAATGAGTCCCTCCGATGCGGCAGAGATCGTGGTTGCATTCGCTCATGATCAGGCTGAAATGGAGGAGTTTGAAATCATGGATGCTGACGAAGAAGCCATTCGTCTTGATGTTTTCGCTGTCAAGCTTCAGGGTATTCTGAAGGGCCCATTTCTTCCGGCACACATTCAGGGAAGCAAACAGATCAGCCCTGAAACAGTTGACGAAAAAGACAATCAAACTGCCATCGCGAGGTTCATAATAGAAGAAATGCAGCAAGATGGAACGTACATTCTCGGCCCTGGAACAACTGTCAGACGCATCGCAGAAATTTTGGGCGTTGAAAAAACTGTACTAGGCGTGGACATATACAAAAAGGGCAAAGTGATACTAGATGTGGACGAGAAGAGAATCCTAGAAGAAATAGATGACTGGAATTTCACATGGATTATTCTTTCTCCTATTGGACGTCAAGGAATTCTCTTGGGAAGAGGAAACCAGCAGATAAGTCCGCGAATCGTTAAACTCGTCGGAAAGGAACGCATAGTCGTGGCAGCCACGAAGAGCAAGCTTCAGAGCATAGAAGAAAATGTGCTGAGAGTTGACTCTGGAGACGCCCAAGTTGACGAGATGCTCAAAGGATTCATCAGAGTCGTCACAGACTACAGAGAATGGCGTATAACTCAAGTGCAGTAGTCGCGCGCGCGTTCATCATCCAACAACGACCAAAACCGCTTTCAGTGGATCCGCGTCACTGGCCGCAAAGACCAATCAAAGATTAAGTTTGAATTGATTAAAGAACGAACGAAAATAGCATGTTGAAGAAATGTTTAATAATTCCTTTCGGCAAATTGTTCGCAAGTGGTTGAACATGGGCGATTGCCTTCCATACTACTGATTTCTCAGAACAGCTAGCCCGTGCGTGGTTTGAATTTCCACCACGATCGCATTCAACCGCAAGAGGATATTCGGAGAGATGAGATGTCTGACACAGGAGTCACTGTAAAGAAGAACGAAGATTTCTCAGAATGGTATACGCAAGTCATTCTAAAATCGGGCCTAGCCGATTATGCTCCAGTGAAGGGCTGCATGATTTTCAGAGAAGACTCGTATGCCATCTGGGAGAGAATACAAGAGATCTTCAATGAAAAGATAAAGGCAACAGGGCACAGGAACGTGTATTTCCCACTACTCATACCTGAAAGTTTCCTGAAAAGAGAATCGGAGCATTTCGCAGGTTTCGTCCCAGAAGTCGCATGGGTCACTCAGGGAGGAGACACCTCGTTAGAGGAGAAACTCGCCATCAGACCAACATCTGAAACCATTATGTACGCGACCTACGCCAAATGGATCAGAAGCTGGAGAGACTTGCCCCTCAAGCTGAACCAGTGGAATAGCGTCGTCAGATGGGAAACAAAAGCGACGCGACTCTTCCTGCGAACAAGAGAATTCCTCTGGCAAGAAGGGCACACAGCCCATGCAACAGAGAAAGAAGCCGATCATGAGGCCCTGGAAATTCTGAACGCGTACAAAGACGTGATTGAAAGATACTTGGCAGTTCCGGTTCTCGAAGGAAAGAAAACGGATATGGAGAAATTTGCTGGCGCGCTTTATACGCTGACGCTGGAAGCCATGATGCCTGACGGAAAAGCACTGCAGATGGGAACATCACATCAGCTCGGACAGAACTTCTCGAAGGTTTTCAACATAAGATTTCTAGACCAGAACGAAGAAGAACAAAACGTCTGGCAAACCTCATGGGGTTTCTCAACACGCACGATAGGTGCTCTCGTGATGTTGCATGGAGACAACAAAGGACTCGTTTTACCACCAAAAGTGGCGCCAACGCAAGCTGTTATAATTCCAATACCGTACAAAAGCATCGATACGGAGGAGATAACCACGAAAGCCAAGGAGTTGCATGAAAGACTGCAGAAAGTGGGTATATCAGCCGTCCTGGATGATAGGAAGGAGTACACTCCAGGCTGGAAGTTCAATGAATGGGAAATGAAAGGTGTCCCTGTTAGAATCGAAATAGGTCCGAGAGACCTAAAACGTCAGCAAGTCATAATGGTTAGAAGGGACACTTCCGAAAAAATGGCCATTGAAGACAGACAGATAGAGACTGCCATTGTAAGACTGCTTGAAGATATCCAGAGCAATCTTTTCAACAGAGCAAGGAAAGCCCTTCAAGAGAATACTATTACAGTGAAAAGCTATGGTGAGTTCAAAGAAACCCTAGAGAAAAAAGGTGGATTCGTGAGAGCATCTTGGTGCTCCGACCAAAATTGTGAAGAGAAGATAAAAGAAGAAACAGGAGCAACAATAAGAATAGTGCCCTTCAAAAAAGAGGAACCATTCGCAAAGTGCATCTACTGCGAAGGACAAGCTAAAGAAGTAGTCTACTTTGCCAGATCATATTAGATTAGGCCTTCGCTATTCTCAGCTGACGGAACACGTGCGCCTACGTGAACATGAATTCTGCGTTTCAAAAGTCTGGATGCACAATCTTCTTGCGTCACTCTTTCAGCACTGCGTATCCCTCCTACGTTTTGATGCATCATGGATAATTGGACCCAAATATGCCGACAAACGCTAAGTGCAGAGTTATTCATCTTGGCTTTTGCTGGCGGAGTCTGTCCTAATTAGTTCGACGACGTCTGGGTAGTCTATTGCCAAGGCTTTCACTTTCTCAAGTGTAGGAACACCGTTTTGTGTCCATCCGCGTCTCTTGTAAACCGCGTCTGTCAACCTTTCGTACTCTGCCTCGCGATTCTTTCTCAATTCCGCTAGCTTTCTCTCGGTTGATTTGCCAGTAGGGTCGTAGCCAAATTTTCCCTGAAGTTGTTTGTCATAGCGGTTCTGTCTGCTTTCATACTCTTCGTTTGTGACGGGTCCAACAGCGCGATAGGGTATAGCGTCATCCTTCCTTGTCCCAAAGCCCATCCTAAGGTTGAAAATGCGTTGAAAGTTGTATACTCTCTCGCTCATGATAATCATGTCATCTGGGGTGATTTTTCTCCCTGTGACCGCGGAGAAGAAACCTGTATAGTTTTGGACATGAGACATCACTTTAGCTGGCTCTTTTGTGTCCTTGTTGTTTTCTGGAACAACATCGTTCCATGGAAGTTTGCATAAACCGTTGAGTCCGAACCATGTGCGAAACATGGGAAACCAGTAAAGGTTCTCGGCTTTTTGCTCAAAAGTCGGCATCAGATTATGGACCATGTCGAGGAAGATAAGCCAAGCCTCATCGTGCTGAGGGCCTTTGAGTGCAAGGCCGTAACCCCCTTGTTGTGCCAATGACTCTTTGGTCACGTACTCAGAGAACTCCAGGCCCTTGGATTCCATTCCAATGTCGTTTAATTTTTCTTGATCTGCACCATACTTTTCAGCGAAGAACTTCTTCATCTGTCTTACACCTTGGCCAACTATCAAGCCGAATCGTTCGCCTCGAGCCATTTGATGAACGAGTTCAAGCGCGGCGTCTCCGTTGCCAAATCTGAGGTCTAACCCGCCCGTCGCTTCCTTATTGATCAAGCCTGCCTCATAGCTTTCCATCGTGAAGGCTATGGCGGTTCCGACGGAAATCGTATCCAACCCATAGGTGTCACAGTAGAAATTCATTTCAATCACATAATCAGCGTCAAAAACTCCGCAGTTGCTACCTACTCCTGCGATCGTCTCATATTCAGGGCCGTCCACGCATACTTTCAGGCCTTTGTAGGGTCCTGTCTTGGGTTCAAAGTCCATAACAGCGTGTGAGCAAGCCATTGCACAGCCAATCCAGCAACCGTCGAATCCTTTGTGGAACTTATTTCGATAGACTTCGCGTCCTAGGTTCTCTGCTTTTGGATTGCTGCCATATCTGTAATTGTTCACGGGAAGAAGGTCAAATTCGTTCATGATCGGCACGAGGTGTGTTGTTCCTACGACTGACATCTGGTTTTGCTTGGGATCAAGCGCTCTTATTTCTTGACTGTGAGTGTTACCCAGTTTCTTCACCATTTCTGGATCCGCGGGACCATTCGTCTCTACGGTTATTGGGCCCGAGTACTTTACGATGATGGCTTTGATCTTCTTGTTGCGAAAAACTGTGCCTATTCCTCCTCGGCCAGCCTGTTTGCACCTGTGAATTTTGCGACCAGTATCGTACCATGAGAAGTTCAGGCAACCCAGCAATGTGTGCTCAGCTCCTGGGCCTGAAGAAACCACTGATATGCTGTTCGGTTTATCGCCCGCATACTTCTTGGCCAATATGTCGACGATCAAGTGTGTCTCAGAAGGTAGTTCTTCTCCGTTGTCAATGCGTACTTTGCCTTCGTCGCCGTCTATGAATATGACTGCCTCTGACTCAGCCTTTCCTTGAATCTCAAGTGCATCCCATCCAGAAAATTTAAGATACGGTCCAAAGTGCCCCCCAACATTGGAGTCAACGACCGTTCCAGTCAGAGGTGAAATTGAAACAGCTATGCTCTTGCCGCTCCCAGGATAAACTGGAGTGCCGCCTAATGGGCCACATGCAATGCAAATTTCATTTTCAGGGTCGTTCCATTTGATTATTCTGTTTTTGGGCAGGGCATTCCAAAGAAGCCATAGGTCGAAGCCTCGTCCGCCTGTGAATTTTAGTTTCATGTCTTCAGAGACTGCCTTGCTGGTCATCGCCATTTCTGAAAGATCCACGTGAAGCGTTCTACCGTTGTAGCCCCTGTTGACTTTGCCCAGCTCGTACTTGAACTCGGAAGGTCCCAATGTTATGCCTCGATCATATGATCGAAAAATACTCAAAAGCTCGCAAATAGGCTTTGCTATTCACCTTTGGAGTTCCGGAATGGCTGAAGTCTCAGGCAGCCGAGCAGGATGCTCAATACCCCCGAGAAGAAGCCTATTTATTGAGGATTTTGGAAAAATCTGAAGAATTATCATTCCAGCAGGAGGCAAAACAGACGGAACCTTTGACGCATTGACCTAAATCACTAGTTTCTCAGGCTCTACATTACGACGTTCCAAACTCAGATCGCTGACTTTGAATTTCCGGTCTCCGTATAGAATAGCATATTCTTTGCCATTATACAGTGATGTGGCTATACGGCCTATGGAATCAGCTTTTAGAATGCCGCTTCCGCTTGCGCCTCCAACTACCATCAATCCATTCTCTTCAAAAATCAATGGTTGACCATCGAGCGTATTGATTTCATAAAGCCCAGCAAAAGCAGAAAAGGGCTCGCAACCCTTGAATTGCGGAAAATACTTGACGAAAACCTGATACAACCCGAACGTGTAATAGTTCTCTTCAGGTTCAGGATTGTCCTCGACCTTAAAAGCTCTTGGAAATTCATCGGCATAAGCCAACCATAGTGCATCCTCTTCAGGAGCAGGCCTGATGTAGGCTGATGGCTTAGGTAGAATAGTAAAAGGGAGGCAACCGGCTTTGGTAAACTCTGCTGAGAAAAGAAGTTTTCTAAGCGGATCAGTCTTCGCTTTGATCGAAAAGATCTGCCTCTTCTTAGCCTTTATGAAACACTCAATTCCGATAGGATCAAGAAGCTGGGTGACCCACGCTCCAGCCGCAATTATCGTTTTCTTAGCCCTTATGGAACCCCTGCTTGTCTTAACCCCTGTAACGATCGTGTCTTGCCAGAAGTAGGGCTCACCGGGCATTCCGAATGGTTGACGCGGTTCAACAGCGATCTCGTCTACCATGGTATTGTATTGAATTTTCCCTCCGAGTTTGAGGAATTCAGTCTCGTAAAACTTCACCAGCGAATCAACGTCGATTAAGCCTGCTTTCGGAATGAGAACACCTTTGTGAACGTTGCCGAGACCCATAACCCTCGCTTCTTCATCATCAGCCAGCATGGTTCTCATGTCAAGCTTCCTCGCCAGTTCGCTCTCATCGAACTCTACATATGTGAAACCTCTACTGGACAGGTCTTTCAGAACTGGCAGCATTCTGCCGTATCCTTCTCTGTCGAAGAACCACAGGTAGCCAGCCCAGCGTAGCTTCAGATCAAACTCCAAATCATTTTGCACATGTCTATAGAATTCCGCTGACGAATCAGCCAGCATAAAGTTCGTGCGAGATGCAAACAGGCATCTGAAAGCTGCAGCACTCTTCGCCGTACTTCCCTGACCTGAAGCCCCAAGCCTGTCAACGACAAGAACGTCAGTTTCGGGATTTTCCGCTTTAAGGTGATAGGCAGTTGACAAACCTATGATTCCGGCGCCTACTATGAGCACTTCACATTCGGGCATGTTGTCCACACCAGATTTTCAGATGGCACTAGTAAAAAATCAAATATGATTTAAGCTTAGCTATGCTACCAAATTCAAACATATATCACGAGAGAACCCTTATTTACCTCTGGAAAATATGATTAACACTAATCGTTCAGATCGAGGTAAGAATTTGTCCATACTGAGAAAAACGAGGGGATTCTCAACCATTCTATTCATCTTGCTGCTCCTATGCGCCGCCATAATAGGCGCATTAGTGTCTTACGTGTGGGTTATTGCGAGTTATTATAATGTGCCGAACTCGACGACCCTTTTCGTCGAGAACGCGGTTTTTCCAGTGGACAACTTTTCGAGCTTCAACTTGACAATTTTGAACCCCTCTTATTCGCTCTCAGACGTGAACATAACAGGGTTTCGAGTGACCGTTATCGACACAAACACAACCTTCGATGCGAACGTGACGGACTACCCTAGTGGCCTTCCGTTTGTGCTTCAGAAGGGTGTGCAGCAAACCTTCAGGTGCATAAGTAACTGGAGCAAAATCACGGGACAAAACGTGACAATCCGCGTTTTGCCAACCGATGTCTTGACTGCCGGTAACATTTTCGCGGTGCCACCAGTGATGTTGAATTTGGCGCCCCTTTTTGATCAATCGACATCAGTCAACTACTTCAACTTGACAATACAGAATCCTCCTGAATCCTCAAATCTCACTATTTCTGAAATAGACCTCGACGCTCAATCGATAATCACCAACCCATTACTTCCATATATCCTGCCGAATAACGAAAGTGAAACGTTCATTTGTAATCAAAACTGGGAAACATATCGTTACCAAAACGTCACAATTGCAGTGCAGACCGCGGAGGGATACTCGACTTCATACACGACAAACGAGTTACTTGGAGCAGACCTTCAAATAAGCGGTGTCAACTTTGACTATTCTAACACAAATCACTTCAACGTGACCATAAACAGTTCAGCAACTTCCACGACATATGCGCAGTTGAGCGGCGTGAATTTGACTTTGGGGAATCAAACTTCCAGTTTGTTCACTCTTCCTCCATTGAATTTTACGACACCAATCTACCTTGGGCCGAATTCGTCACAAACTATCATATGTATATGGAACTGGAGCGCCATACGCAACCAGAGCATCGCCATCAATGTCTACACCGCGCAGAACTTCACAGTGCCCGCCGAAACACTCACGACACCGCCACCAACTGTATGGAATGTTACAAACGTCAATTTTGACTTGGACAACCTAACCATGTTTTCGGTAAACGTAACAAGCATGCCATGCTCCGTTAACGATTTGACAATTACTGACATACAATTGAACGGTACTGACACGACGTTGAGTCCAGCATCATTAGTTCTGACCAACGGAACCCAAGCCACATTCAACTGCTCCATAGATTGGTCTGACTACATCGGACAAAGCACAGTGGTAACGGTTTTTGCGTCAGACGGTACAAACATTTCAACAGTCGTCACGATACCTTCGAACCAGTTGAAAATACTCGGCAACGCGCCCATTTATGGCGATCTAAACGACGCGACGCTTAATATTACATGTCCATACCTCAACGTTACCATTTCAAATTCTGCTAACTCTGTCCAAAATATCACGCTCACCAAGTTAATCCTCCAGGCTGGCAATTTTACCCAAGATCTTGTTCCAAACATCGTGTCTCCAAAAGCGATATCAGGCATATTCCAGATCAACGCAAATCAAACCATCACATTTGTTTGTATATCTGATTACACTCAGTACATTCAACCTGCAATAACTACGATAACTGTAACAGCTTACACGCCGCAGGGAATCTTCTCGACAACGTGGAGTCGGTAGACAAAATCTTTATTTCTCTTCTCACAAAGCCAAGGTTTCAAAGGGGATAATGTTGACCAAAGTTGAAGCGACAGAAAGAGTTCGCAAAATTGAATATGCAATCCGTGATGTCGTAGTACATGCAAAGCAAGTTGCTAAGACAGGAAAAAAGATCTACTATTTGAACATAGGAGATCCTGTGGCCTTCGATTTTGACACGCCACAGCATATCAAACAGGCGCTGGTTAGAGCAGTGGAAGAAGGCTCAAATTTTTATGCCCCCTCGGAAGGATTACCCGAACTCAGGGAAGCCATAAGTCAGAAAGAGAAAAGGATCAATAGTGTGGAAGTTTGCCCCGACGACGTTATCGTCACGTCTGGGATTTCTGAAGGCATTCAGATGATTATGGCAGCACTTGTGGATGCGGGTGACGAGATTCTTCTTCCAGGACCAACGTATCCGCCGTACATATCTTACGCGAGGTTCTTCGGTGGAAAACCAATCACCTACGAGACCATCGAAAAAGATGGGTGGCAGCCGAACGTAGACGATATGAGAAGAAAAATCTCGAAGAAAACCCGCGGTATAGTCATTATCAACCCCAACAACCCTTGTGGGGCTCTCTATGAAGAGAAAGTCGTGAAGCAAATAGTTGACCTAGCAGGGGAGCACAGGATCCCAATCTTGTCAGACGAGATCTACGATCAGATAGTTTACGGGAAAAAGTTCGTCAGCACAGCCGCCTTGGCTAACGATGTTCCCGTAGTAGGATTGAACGGTTTTTCAAAAGCATATCTTATGACGGGGTGGAGACTTGGCTACTTATACTTTCACGATGAAAAGGGAAGACTCGAAGAATTGAAACAGTGCGTGGAGAAAGAAACGAGAATAAGGCTCTGTGCAAACACTCCGGTTCAGAAAGCGGGAGTAACGGCTCTGAATGGTCCACAAGACCATATAAAAACAACCGTCGGAAAACTCGCGGAAAGAAGAGACTACGCTTGGAAGAGGCTGAACGAAATTGAAGGAACCAGCTGCACCAAGCCTGAAGGAGCCTTCTATGTTTTTCCGAAGATTCAGGGCGTTGGATCGCGATGGAAGACGGATTTAGAATTTGCTCTCGACCTTTTGAAGGAAACTGGTGTACTTCTGGTTCACGGATCAGGGTTCGATCCGACTTATGGGTCTGGACACGTTAGAGCAGTGATTCTCCCACCGATTGAGACTCTTGGGCAAGCCTTCGATGAACTTGACCGATTCATGAATCAGAGGAAATAAAATTAACGTTTGCTACTTGTAGATAGTCACTCTGTATCGCTAACCGTAGAATTGCGGTCTCTTTGAAAGGTGTTTAGGCAGCGGTAAAGGTTTGAAAGGTTGTTTACACGTCGCTTCTTCAATCTCGTCGATGAGCTGTTCAAGCTTCATGGTTCGTCTTTGCCCAGTTTTTCTGTCTCTCACTGGAAGTTCGCCTGATTCTATTTCCCTTTGTCCTACGACAACTATGAACGGGACCCATTCCATTTCGGCGTCTCTGATCCGTTTCTGTAGTGTCATCTGTCTGTCGTCAACGTCTACGCGAATGTGGTGGTTGTCCATCCTCTTGGTCATTTCTTCAACGTTTTCTAGGAACTTCTCGGATATAGGTATCAGTCGCACCTGGGTTGGCGAGAGCCATAATGGAAGCATTGGCGGTTTGCCTTCTTTTTGTTCGCGGTATGCTTTTTCCAACAGAGCATAAACGTCTCGTTCAATTGCTCCACTTGGTGAGCAGTGAAGGATTAGCGGATTGTGTTTTTCGCCTTTTTCGTCGACGTAGTTTATGTCGTATCTTTTTGCGTTCTCAACGTCTATTTGGTCTGTTGATAGTGCTGCGGCCTTGTCTTGATTATCTACGAAGTTGAAGTCCCATTTTAGCCTGAAATAGAAGAATGGCTTTTTCCACATTTCAACCAGCATGGGCTTGCCGAAAGTCTTGGCGAGGGAAGCTATGAACGTCTTGTTTTCCTCGTAGAAGTCTTTTGTGAACCGTATTGCAGCTTCATAATCGTTTGTCGCTAGTCCTATTTCCTCAAGAATCTGCCTCGAAAGCTTGAATCTGATCACGAATTCTTCCTTAGCCTGCTCAAGGTTTGTGCAGAAGGCGTGGCAGTCTGGCATGCTGAAGGCTCTGAGGCGTCTCAAGCCGACTACTTCGCCGCTTTTTTCACGTCTGAAGCTATAGCGGGTTAGCTCGTAGATTTTGAGGGGCATTTGTCTGTAGGAAAACTGGGTGTCATGAACCATCAGGAATTGGCCGAAGCATGCTGCGAATCTTAGGAACAATTCTTTGTCTTCTGATTTGAGTAGATATTGTCTAGCTGGAAAGCGGTTTAGGTAGTCTGCTAGGCTTGGGTGGTGGAAATCGTACATTATTGGAGTTTCAACTTCCATTGCGCCGTACTCGACCATCTTGGCGGTGACGAATTGTTCAAGCAGGGATTTTATCAGTCTTCCCTTGGGGTACCAGCGTATGTTGCCAGGGTCGCTTCCCATCTCGTAATCGGCTATTTCGAGTCTCTTCATCAGGAGCACGTGAGGCGGCATTTGCTGGCTTGCTCTTACCTTTGATATTTCATATTTGGCGAATTTTTCGAGTTTTTCGTGTCCTTTGAAGCTGTAGTCTTTTACTTCGGTCATTTTGCCGTTGGGGTCAAGGATGTACCAGAATGATTCGAGTTTTTCTTCTGCTTTTGCTGCTTCTGAGACTTTTTCTTCGGTTTCTGGTTTCTTCTGTTCGGGTTTTGTCGGCGAGTAGGTTCTTGATTGTTCTGCGAGGGGGTGTCCCTT
>DASPTR010000019.1:0-7645 GCA_035623315.1 Candidatus Acidiferrum sp.
CGGAGATACCTTCAAGAAGGTCCAAACCTGAAAATCAAACCAGTCAGACCCTCCCTATTCTTTCTCGACATCAGAAAACTGGTCAAAGAGAATGACCTCATAGCGCTCGTGGAAGGAAGCTGCTACATGGACACTTGGGGAGCAGCCCTACTATGGTACTACCTACTCGCCACGAAGTACGCGCACTCAATGAAAAAACCGTGCATAGCATACTCCGTCGACGCTGGTAACGCGTCCCGCTTTAGCCGCTGGTTAATTCGGCGCGAAGCAAGCAAGACGAGCCTGATACTTGCAAGAACCAAAGAAGCCGCCGAAAGACTCCGAAAATGGCGAGTTAAAGCCCCGATCGAAATCACAGCCGACAACGCCTTCGCATTTCGACCAAAACCTCAAGATCACGACCTCCTCAAACGAGTCTGGCCGGAGGCGTCACACATAGTGGGCATGGCCGCCGAAGATATCTACTTGTGGCCTGTCCAAATCAGACTCTGGAACAGAAGAGAGTACTGCTACAGATGGCCGTACTATTACCAACACTCAAAGGCATGCTGCGAGAAGAGCGAATTACTTGCTGATGTTCTCGCTGTCCAAGCGGATGAAATAGTTGAAAAATACGGCAAAGACATTGCTCTCCTAAGCATGGAAGGCTTAGACACCACTTTTACGAACAAGATCCAAATGCACATGAAACATCCCGACAGAACAAGAGTATTCAGCTCCACCCAATACAACGCTTCCCAAATGGCAAGCGTACTAAGAAGCTTGGATCTGCTGATTACATCCAGATACCACGCAGGGGTTCTCTCTCTACCACACCAAGTACCGCAAACAGCCATCGGTCATGACCTAAGAATCAAAGATCTCTACACCGACTTAGAAACACCCGAACTATTCATTGACCACGAAGACCCGAACAGATACAAGGCCCTGAGTGACAACGTGGAAACACTGTTCACCCAATCCAACACAATCAAGGCCAAACTCCGAAAAGGATACGCAAGATACGAAGCACAGGAAAGAAGAAACCCCCAGCTTTTCAGATCCTTCCTAGAAACAAACCGCCCAGAGTGGCTAAATTGAAAATAATCCTCTTAACCGGCGCCAACGGATTCGTCGGCACGCAGATCGCCCGGAAGCTTCTCGCCGACGAAGAAGTGGCCGTCCTCGCTCTCGTTAGAGCCGACGACTTACAAAGTTTCGAAACTAAGTTGGCCAGAGAGTGGTGGGATTTCCCCGAACTAGTCAACCAACTGGGAACAAGAATAAAAGTAATTCACGGCGATGTCTGCCAATCGAACCTCGGATTAAGCGAAACAGAATACAAGGACGTCGTCCAGAGAACAACCCACATCATTCATGCCGCAGCCGACTTGCGTCTCCTTTCAATTAACGAACTGAGAAAAACAAACGTCCAAGGAACCGCGAACGTGATAGCTTTTGCCAAAGAAGTAAACAAGCACCACCGCCTAGGGCGCTTGTCCCACATCTCTACCGCTTACGTGGCAGGAGGAGCAACAGGAGCCATACCAGAAGATCAGCTGACCGACCAGTACGGCTTCTTCACAGATTACGAACATAGCAAATATGAAGGCGAATTATTAGTAGAAACCGCAAAAGAAGAACTGCCCATTTCGATCTTTCGTCCTTCAATGGTCGTGGGAGACTCAAAAACAGGCGCAATCAAAACATTCAACACATTCTACTTCCCCTTACGCCTATACTTGACGGGTAAAATGCGGTTTATGCCCGTAAGCCGGTCATTAAGAATCAACATAGTTCCTGTGGATTATGTGGCAAAGGCCGTAACACAACTAACTTTTGAGCCTTATGCGGAAGGACAGACATTCCATGTGGTGGCGCCCCACGAGTCACTACCAAAGCTTGAAGAACTCATGAGCTTCGTCCGAAAGTGGGCAAGAGCCGAATTAGCATGCAAACTCCCAAACCCTCTGTTCCTACCGATGTCTCCTTCGTCGATGAAGACTGTCCTGAAGGTTCAACGCACATTCACAGGAGACCATCAAGTGTCAAACGAGCTCATCACTCTGTCACCGTACTTCAGTGAAGACCGCCAATTCCGTCGAGACAACATCGACAAGCTTCTCGGGCCTTACGAGTTGAAATGGCAAGAAATAATGCCGAACTTGCTCAGCTTCGCGGTCTACAACAGCTTCTTCCACCGTTCAGACCGCACGGTACACGAGCAAGTCCTCTTCAGGCTAGAAAGCAAAAGCCAACCGGTTACCTACTACGACCTGATCGAGGGCAAAACCATCAAGAAGACTGCCCAGGAGATGCACAACGACATTCTGGCTGCAACGAGCGCATTGAAAACTTATGGAATCGTTGCAGGCGACCGAGTGGCATTGACGGGTCTGAACAGTACGCGATACTTGGCAGTTGACATTGCAATTGGGCTTGCTGGCGCGGTGAGCGTTCCACTCTACTATACTACGCCTCCATCAGACGTTAATGACGTTCTGAAGGCCAGCGGCGCTAAACTCCTCTTTGTCGGTATGCCGAGCCTTTTGGCTAGAGTTAAGGAACTCAAGGGGGATGTGCCAGTCGTTTCGATTTGTCGAGGGCCATCGCCGGCAGATGCACAAAGTAGGGTCGTTTCATGGGAAGAATTCCTCTCTAGGGGCAAAGGCAGCTTGGCGGCAGTTAGGGCTCCAGTAGGTTTCGGGGACGTTGCTACTCTGAGGTACTCTTCAGGCACTACAGGCGAACCTAAAGGGGCCATCTTCAGGCACGATAACCTTAGGTACATGGCCGAATCAATCGTGTCCTTAACTTCTTGGCAGGCAAGAAACCGAAAATGCAGCTATTTATCATTCTTGCCAATGGGGCATGTTGTGGAAGGAATCTTGGCCACATACTCGCCGTACTACCTTCCAGCGCCAATTGAAATATACTTCTTAGAGGACTTCAGAAAACTCCAAGAAGAACTACCACGTGTCAGACCTACCGTCTTTTTCTCAGTTCCCCGGATATACGAAAAAGTCTGGGAAGCCTTGGAAAAGAATCCGTTCGGAAGATTCTACACAAAAACAAAAAGCTCACTGCTCAAGCGAGCAATCCGAAGGACGCTCAGACACGTGGCACTCAAACGGGCGGGCCTCGACAAATGCACACAATTGATAGCCGGCTCAGCAAGATGCGACGAAGACCTCTTAGAGAACTTCCGCAAACTCGGCGTTGAAATCTATGATGCTTATGGAATGACCGAAGCTCCACTGGTGACAATGAACCGACTTGGAAGAAACAGACTGGGTACCGTGGGCGAACCCATGCCCTTGACAGAAGTTGAGACAGCCGAGGACGGGGAGATAATGGTTAAGGGCCCCCAGGTAACTGAAGGTTACTTTGACAAGTTACTCGAGTCGCCATTCAAAAACGGCTGGCTGATGACGGGCGACATTGGCAAATTAACGGATAAAGGAAGCCTCGTTATCTTCGGACGCAAAAAAGAACTAATAAAAACTTCATACGGCAAATGCATCTACTCTGGAAAAATCGAATGCATGATAAGAGAGTTGCCTGGAGTAACTGAAGCCATGCTAGTGGGCGAGTCAAAACCCTACTGCTCCGCTCTAGCGTGGATTGACAGAAACCATTACGACCAAGCAACGCTCGCGTCGATCGACCAAGCAATGGAAGAAATGAATAAGCGTCTCTCTAACCCTGAAAAAATAAAGAAATGGGCGCTACTTGTTAACAACTTGAGTATAGAAAACGGGGAGTTGACGCCAAACCTAAAACTGAAACACTCAGTCATTTCCCAAGAATATGCGAAGGTCATCGACTCACTCTACACTGGAGTTACTCCTGAAGGCACGGTGCACATAAGTGGAGTTGAAAAGGCAGGTGAGTGAGAATGGGTCTTAGACTTCTCATTTTTAGTTTGTGGACGCCAAAATACATAATCCGCAAAGAACTCGCAAACGTTTCCGATAGAACGACAACAGCCCTCAAAATGTTGATTGCCAAAAACGCGTCCAAAGAAGTTGACTTTAAAGATCAAGAACAAGAATATCCGTCAAGCATCCAAGAACAAAGAGCAATTATGGCTCAAGCTCACGCAAAGCTAGTTGAAACCCTGGAAGCGACAGTTGGACGCGAACAAGCTGTCAAACTGGGCAGACAAGCACTGTTCTCAGTCGGCCAAAACTTAGGCAAGCAATACCGCATCAAACTGGGCGTCGGCGACAACCCCAAAGACTTGACTAGAGGAGCAAAAATTCTCTATCGTGTCTTAGGGATAGATTTCCGCCTGAAATGGGTTGACAATTCCAACGCAGAAGCAATCATCGATCGATGTGCTCTCGCCGAGGAATATTCTAAGCTAACCTGCGAAGTGTTAAGCGCTACTGACGAAGGGGTCATAAAAGGATTACAGCCAAACGTGACCATGAATTTTAGAGAATACATGACAGGCGGCTGCAAAAATTGCAGGGCAGAAATTCATTTTAATGAAAAGGAGATTGGACAATGAAGGCGATTGTGGTTGGATCTGGGGCTGGCGGGGCAGTGGCTGCCCGCGAGTTGGCACAGAACGGTTTTGAAGTTACAATCTTAGAAGCAGGCAAACAGTTCAGTCCCCTCTCACATAAGGTTTCATGGCTCAGTTCCCTTAGGGGTTCATGGTTCATAAAAGATGAAAACTCAATCAACCATGTATTCCCACAGTATCGGGTTACTCGAACAAGCCAAGATTTGGTTGTGTTCAGAGGTGTGACAGAAGGAGGTTGCACCTCAGTCTCATGTGGTAACATGGTCAGAGCTGAAAACGGTCTTAAGGAAATCGGGCTAGACCTCTCAGCGGAATTTGAAGAAATAGAAAAAACTTTAGCAATTAACCCCGTGCCTAGGGAGAGATGGCGCCCTCTCACTCAGCAAATGTACGACAAAGCAGAACAACTTGGGTACGTTCCAAAAGCAACACCAAAAGTTGACGACTTAAGCAAATGCGTCGGGTGCGGCTACTGCGAATTAGGATGCATAACAGGAGCAAAATGGGACAGCAGACGTATCTACAAAGACTATCTGGGCAACGGCATCCAGCTATTGACAAACACGGCAGTTCAAAAGGTGCTCCTAGAAGGTAACCGTGCGCGAGGAGTCCTAGTTTCTCATAGCTCGTCAGCTGAAAGAATCAACGCCGACGTTGTTGTATTATCTGCAGGCGGTATAGGCACTGCACAAATCTTGCGGGCATCGGATTTACCGACGACAGACAACTTATGGGTTGACGTTGTTCTCACAGTTGGAGGAGTCTGCAAGAACTCCCGTATGCTTAATGAGCCGCCCATGGCCTGGTTCATAAAAAAGGACAATTACATTCTGTCACCGTACTTTGACCTGTTATCCTACTGGTTCCATAAACCCTGGAAAAACGTACCCGCAGAAGACAGGGTTGGCATGATGATAAAATTGGCGGATACTGAACAGGGAACCGTTGCAGCCGACGGCACAGTCACAAAATCACTGACCGAAGCAGACCGTGAAAGTCTCGACAAAGCGAGGACAGAAGCAAAGGATATAATGACAGCTTCAGGTGTAAAAGGTCCATTCGTCGACGGCATGGTTCATGGAGGGCACCTCGGGGGCACAGTACCCTTAACCAAGGAAGACGTAGAAACCATGCATCCTTCTTGGTTGCCTCAAAACTTGTGGGTTGCTGATCTCTCACTGATGCCACGTTCCCAAGGCTTGCCAACCATGTTAACCACGGCTGCCTTAGCCTTGCGGGTTGCAAAACGCATTGAAGAACAAAAACACGCAAATCAGTGAAGTGAACAAAAAAATGGGGTCAATACATCGACAAAAAGAGGCTGCCGAAAGCCTCAAAGGAGACGGATTAAGAGAGTCTCTTGAGCCACGCAGCCCCGTCTCGAAACTTTGGTTTGAACGTGTTTCCTCCAAACTGAAAATGCCTTTGATCCTTGGAATTCTACTTATAGGTATTGTCCCTGCAGTCGTCCTCTGGTCGCTTGGCATTAGGATAAGGATAGCAACAGACTTTACTGGTGTCCCCGTAGTCTCTCTTCCCTTGTTGATACTAAACGTTACTTTTCTATTGGTTTCTTCAAGCCTTGTTTGCAAACGCGCTGAGAGTCTGAGACAATACACGAACACGATGGGGCCAGGACTTGCTCCAAAGAACTTAAACCGCTTGTACAGTATTATTGCCATCCTTACCATCTGGATCATTCTAGTTTTGGCCAGCGGGCTATTATTCGACCCGTTGATCTTCAAACTTTACTATTCATTCAACCAAAGCCTGCTGAGAGTTGTCGTAACGTCATTTTTACGCTTCTCCCAAGCCACGTTCCTCTGGGTCCTTGGGTATTCTATGTATAGTATATACCGCTGGGGCAAGCTCCCAATAAAACTCAAATCGTTCACAGACGACCGCACTCTCGGGCTGAGCGCTTACGGAAAGGCATCTCTTTTCTTCGTCACCCTCTACATAGTAGGAGTGCTGCTCACATTTCCCATGTTTGTTTACCGAGGAGACGCAGTTGTAGTGAGTCAAGTGATTTTCTTCTCGCTGGGACTCGGCATTTTTCTGATTCCACTCTTTGGTTTAAGGAAGAAGTTGATAGTTGCCAAACAGCAGAAGTTAGCGTGGATTAGTAGCAGGCATAGCCGCGTGATGGAAATGATCGAATCGACGGGTGAAGGTCCTTTGGAATCCTCCTTGGTCAACGATTTGATTGCGGTCGACAACATTCGACGCGATCTCCAGCAA
Source organism: Candidatus Acidiferrum sp. (assembly GCA_035623315.1). Lineage (GTDB taxonomy): Archaea > Thermoproteota > Bathyarchaeia > Bathyarchaeales > Bathycorpusculaceae > DASPTR01. The sequence continues at coordinate 6,755 of DASPTR010000019.1, forward strand.
ATCAACACATGGCCATTTAACGCATCCGTCCTAGCTAAGATGGTTACTGCAGTCGTTTTACCCTTAGCGGTAACGATTTCTGCAACTTACCTTATTCATATGCTTCAATTATAGTCCAAAATGAAAAAAAATCTGATCATAAGTCTGGGTTCAATGAACATTGTGCCGGCGCGCGCAGGTGAGTATAATCCAAAGCGGGGCATTGCTTTAATTCTAGAAAGTTTCTGCTATGACGTCCCTAACAGGTTCACAATTCTAGCATTGCTTAAGGCTTAAATGTGTACAACATTGCAACAGAATAGATAGTAGCTCAAAGCATGCTTGATCTTACTGACCAAAAATTACTTGCGAAACCGGAACCTCCTCGTTTTCGGAGTCTTTTGAGAAGGCTGATTACGGTCTCAATTGGCGGGTTTCTCGAATGGTTCGACTTTTCGATTTACGCTGTTTTTGCTGTTATAATCTCAGAGCAAATATTCGGATCTGTAAGGGCAATATTTCTCGTTTTCTTAGCTTATGGATTAGGTTTTGTTATGAGGCCGGCGGGCAGCTTCTTTTTTGGCCACATTGGAGACAAATACGGAAGGAAAAGAGCACTCACAGTCACTTTCTGGGTAATGGGATTGGCAACCGTAATTACGGGGTTGGTACCTGGATATGCCAGGATAGGAATCGTTGCTCCCATTTTGTTAACAGTAGTTCGAATGGCACAAGGGTTTGGCGCAGGGGGAGAGTGGGGAAGCGCCGGCGCTTACCTTATCGAACTTGGAGGGAGAACTAGGAGAGGCTTTTTCTCATCAATTCAGAATTTTGTTGCGCTCTTCGGAATCATGGTTAGTACAGCTGTGGGATTAGCTCTCACGCAACTACCCTCCTCTTTCCTAGACTCGG
>DASPTR010000020.1:0-3475 GCA_035623315.1 Candidatus Acidiferrum sp.
CGCAAGAAAATGATGAAGGCATTGATAGACGAAATGTCAGCCAGCTGTGCAGATGAAGCCTTCGAAAACACGAAGAATCTCATCGACGAAACGTTTCCAGAAGATTATCCATGGACCATAAGAGAGGTTGGAGACAGAATAATCGATATGTACAGGGAAATCGACGTTGAGGTCGAAGTGGAGTATTTTGAAGGAGGCTTCACACTCAAGTACAAGACATGCCCGTACTACACGCTTGTCAAGTCTGGACAGAAGACTTGGCTCTGCAGTCTTCGGAAGAAAACTTTAGACTACGTCATTTCACGAGTTTCACATGGGAAGAAAGCCAAAATAAAGATAATCAAGACTCTTCTGAAGAATGAACATCCCTGCGAATATGCGATTTTCCTGACTGGTTTCTTGGAAGAAAGCTGATTTCACTCACCATCGAAATCATGAACGGAACAATCAATGTACGTTCATATCTACAGCTTTTGCTGAGCTTCGCCGATCCAGCAGGTTGTAGAATTGGACTTTCAGGAAATCTGTAACTAAGAACAACGCCAGTGCGTATCCCCATACGATGGCCGCCAAGCCCCAGCCCATAGCGGGTAACAGAATGCCGTAAACAGTAAGAAGCGTAGCAGTCAGCTGCGTTGCAATTACTGCGAAAAGCAGGATTTTCGCTGGTCTAACTGTCCAGAAGTGACCTTTTGTTCGAGCTGCAAGCAAAACGGTATGACCAGCGACCGAGAGTTTCAAATAGATAAAAGACTGGAGAACGTCCGTGCTCAAGTGTAGCACGAGCTTGCCTATTAAGAAAATCCCAAAAGACGAGAAAACTCCCACGATACCTAGCAAAGTGGCTATGGCCAGTACTCTTCTCATATCCCATTTCTCTGGAACGTCAGAGTACTTGACATTGTCATAAGCTATTGAGATAACCGGTAGGTCATTCAAGAGGGCCAATAAAACTATCATAAGGGCAGTTACGGGGTAACCGCCAAAAGCGAGTATCGAGGCCGTGATGAAAAGTAACACTCGGATGGTTTCGGCGATGCGATACACGGCGTAATTGGTCATCCGTTGGAAAATCATTCGACTCTGCTGAATGGCATCTATAATCACTGAAAGACCCGGCCTTGTTAGAACAATAGCTGCCGCCGACTTCGCCGCATCCGTGGCTCCAGCCACTGCAATCCCCGCGTCTGCTTTCTTTAGCGCAGGCGCATCGTTAACTCCGTCTCCAGTCATACCGACTATGTGACCGTTACTCTGGAGAAGCTCTACAATGTGATATTTGTGTTCGGGGAATACCTCGGCGAAACCATCAGCCCTCTCCACTACTTTCACGGCTTCGCTTTCAGGCTTGTCCAACATAGAAGAGGCTATTGCGATGTCGGTGCCCAGATTCACTCGGCGCGCAATTTCTTTCGCTATGGAGACATGGTCGCCTGTTACCATTTTCACGTTGACGCCCATGGACTCAGCGGTCTTGATCGTATCTGCAGAGTCTTCACGTGGGGGATCATACAGGGCGATCAATCCGGCAAATTGCCACTGATTCTCAGCATCGGTTGTGGCTACGCCAAGCGCTCTGTATCCTTTGACCGCGAAAGAATCGACTATTTCATCAATCTGGGTCGTCATTCTTTCTTCGTTTGCCACAATAGCTAGAATCGCCTGGGGGGCACCCTTCAAGACTTTGAAATTTTCTCCTTTGTCTCGGTGTATTGTGGCTTCGGTTCTCTTAGAAATCGGATCGAACGGTTTGAAGTCACTGATTCTGTATCGTTGTAAGGGCGCAACCAACGCTGATATGCCCTTGACTTTGGCAATAATTGCGTTGTCTATTGGATCTTTGTCTTCTTCCCTTGACGCAAGTGCACCGTACAGTAGCACGTCATTGTCCGTAAACTTGGGAAGAGATTTAACCTCGCCCACGGTGAGTTCATTCTTGGTGATAGTTCCTGTTTTGTCGCTGCATAGAATGTCCATGCCTGCCATCTCCTCGATGGCTACCAACTTGCTTACGATCGCCTCTTTGGCGGCGAGAGCTATTGCGCCGATTGCCATCGTGACCGAGAGGACAGTTGGCAACGCTGCGGGTATTGCTGCAACGACCAAAACTAGGGCAAACTGGAGGATTTTGAGTGGATCTTGGTGACGTAAAAGTAAGGCTATGACCGTGACTATTGCTAGCGCGAAAGCGAGGGAAATCAGGTAATCGCCGATTTTGACTACGGCCTTTTGGAAGTGACTCTTGGTCTTAGCCTCTTCCACAAGCTGGGCAGTTTTGCCAAAAAACGTTCTCATACCAGTGGTGACCACGAGCCCATTCATTTCCCCCTGGCGTGCGATTGAACCAGAGTATGCGACATCTGACAGGTGTTTTTCAACTGGCAATGATTCTCCAGTCAACGCTGACTCGTCAACGAGCAGATAATTGCCTTCTACAAGTTTAACGTCAGCAGGTATTATGTCACCCAGCCGTACGCGCACTATGTCTCCTGGAACAAGCTTAGGCGAAGGCGTTTCTTGCCAATTATCATCACGTAACACTCGCGCTTTCAGGGCTAATTTCTGTTTTAGCAAATCAATGGCGTTACCAGCTTGGCGTTCGCGCGTGAAACCTACCAACGCGTTTGACAGCAGCAGTGCAAGAATAATTGCCAAGTCTTCCCAATCGTGAATTACTGCGGAAATTGCGACTGCAGCTTCTATCATCCATGGAATCGGCCCCCAAAAATAGCTCAAAAACTTGATCAGAGGATTAGCTTTCTTCTCAGGAATCTCATTAGGGCCGTATTCTAAGAACCGTTTTTCCGCTTCCGACGAAGACAGACCATTTCTGTTCGTCGCAAGCTTGGCTAATAGTTCATCAACATCGGCCTTCTTGGCTTCTTCTGTCGTTAAAGAAGCCTGACCCATCAGTATACCTCACCCGTTTGTGAAACACATTCCTATTAAGGCTATACCATTCTGTTCTTGTACGATTCTTATAAATTTCGTATGATTATTTGCTGATCAGAAAGAGAGCAGAATAGTTATGCGAACAAAACAAGGCTGGGGCAATCGATGTGTATTCAGTTCACAGGTAGGCATCAGTGGCATATCTGCGCATCATTCGATGACTGTTGAAATAGTATGCTATTTTACCTATCGAGTTTTTCATCAGGCGTATCCAGTCGTCTCGTTGGTTGTAGAACTTCGGAAGGACTAGATATTCCATTTTGTTGTAGAGATCGTCTAGTTCTCCTTTTCTTCTTTCTTCTTCGCTGATTACTTGACCGGGTGGCGGGCCTATGGCCCAGCCTGTGAGACCTTCAACGCATCCTTCTATCCACCACCCGTCTAGGACGCTGAAGTTTACGACTCCGTTATGTGCAGCTTTCATTCCGCTTGTTCCAGAAGCTTCGAAAGGAGGCAGAGGTGTGTTCAGCCAAACGTCAGCACCAGAAGTTAGGATGGCGGCCATTTCCATAGTGTAGTTTTC
>DASPTR010000021.1:0-5092 GCA_035623315.1 Candidatus Acidiferrum sp.
TCTAGGGATCTGCAGGTTTCGGGTTTCGTGTTCAACGACGGTTCTTACACAGCGAACGTTTCGGACTCGGGAGTTCAGGTGGCACAGCTCGATTTCCGAATCGAACACTCAGTTGCCAATCTCACCAGTCACGCAATACAATTTTCAATCTGGCACACAGGGAGTTCTCATCTTGATTCAATGACGTTGCGTTTTTCCACTGAGCCTTATGTCATAACGCTTTACTTGGCAGCGTCGAGTTACGATTGGCCCGTGGCTCGATTCACAAGAAATGGGGATGTCATCTATTCGGTGCCCAATATTGGCTGGTATGGTTCCGGAACAGTGACGTTAGATTTCATACTGGATTCCTATGAACAGGTCCCAAATCTCGGGTTCACGGCAGACTTCTCGATGCATATGAACGGCTTTCTACAGTTGACTTCACTTAAAGCAAATGCTCAACTATACGCGCCAATCCCGGACTAATCTCGGCCGGCGCTTAGGCTTTTCTTCTTGTAGGTTTTTTTGACTGCAAGTAGCGCCCGCGGTCAAAAGCGCGCGTACTGCCTACCGGCAGCCACATACCTTTTTAGCCAAGATCAAAAGACTTAGACCTTTAACACGAAAATCGATCCAAGAAACAATAATGAAGGCGACAATTTGACAGAACAACAAAAACTCACTCTGGAACAACTGAAGCAGTTTGATGGAAAAGAAGGCAGACCTGCATACATAGCGTATAAAGGCAAAGTGTACGACGTAACAGACGACTTCCTGTGGGTCGACGGAGATCACCAAGGTGAACACTCTGCCGGCAGAGACTTGACAGAGGAAATGGGAAGGGCACCCCATGGGGAAGACACTCTGGAAAGAGTCAAACTCATCGGCATCATCGTTCCCTAAGAGTGTTTAGAGCTCCAAAAATCTGAGAATGAACAAGCACTCCTTCGGCAAGGAGTAAACGTTGATGCACCTTGGCCGTCCCTTACCTATTGAGCCTCTAATTAGAGAGCATGTCCTCATAGCGGTCGCTCCATTAGAACGCATCTTGTAAAATATTGTCCATTTGGAACTTGAGCCCTAGAAGGCAGCTATCTTTGTTCTTTCTTTCCGAACCAGTAGATTATTCCAGCTATTGCCCAAGAGATTATCGTACTTATGGGAGTAAACGGACAGTGTGTTCGGTAGCCGAGCAGGTCTGCACCGCTAGAAGGAGAGGGAATTAACGTGGATATCCCAAGAATGACGGCGACTGCCATTAGAACCCAATAGTACCACTTCAACTGATCTGCCTCAGACTTAGCCCGCGCGTTTGAAGTTTTTGTTCACGGGGGTGGTGGAGGCGGTGGTGGCTGCTGAGACTTTGTGGTTGACGTCATCTGGAAGAATGCTACGGTGGCTAGTATCCACGCGATGAATATTATGAACAGACCGACGATTACTATTGTCAAGATTGCCCCTATCAGCAAGAGCAGCCCTGCGGTCTTGAACATTCCTTGTCCAGATTTTTCTGCGAGCGAGTCGAACGTTCTTCTGAAGTACAATGCCATGAGTATGAAGAAAATGAACGCGACGACCAAAGCTACGATTATGCCGGCGGCAAAGCCTAGAAAAGCTCCTCCTGTAAACACCAGTCCGCCGATGAACAAGGATACCAAGACGACTCCAGCGGCGACTATGCCAATTATGCCGAATATCACCGCATACAGGGAATCTTGGAATATGCTGTTATCGCCGTAATAGTTCGCAAGGTCTCTCAGCCCGATCAGCAAGAGTATTATGCCCACTAGACTCAAAAATGGGACGAAGGAACCTATCACTAGAAACAAGGCACCGATGCCTGCCATAGTTTTTCCAGATTCGAAAGACACTTGCAAACCTCAAACGAATTGGGATGCCTACTGAATAAAAGCTTTTTCACCCTCAAGACCATGGTTGCTTGTGCTTAGCCGCAATTGTACAATAAGAGAGAACGCATTAATTGATAACTTGGAAAGCAACATCATGGGTATTTGAAACTCAATCTCTGCCGCTCTAAGAAAAAGATTTAAATTGTTTGTATCATTCAATTTACTGGCGAGATGTGTCGTGCACTGATTGTCCTTTCCCCTTTCTGGCGCGCGTGCGCTAAAGGTGATTTTGTGCACGGCATCTCTCATCTATTCCTATTGTCATGGCCAACGTGAGATTAATGAAAGATACTGAGTTAAGACTGATTTCCGAGTTGATGAAGAACAGTTTCAGAAGTGATAGGGAACTTGCTCAAGCCCTTAAAGTGTCTCAGCCTACGGTTTCCAGAACCCGAGCTAAGCTGGAGAAAGAAGGCTACATATCAGAGTACACGATCATCCCCGATTTTAAGAAGATTGGCTATCACCTGTTTGTGCTTACCTTTTTCTCTTGGAAGGAAGGCATCAGCTCAAAAGAAATGCGGGAAGCATGGAACCATAGTCTTAAACGGGCAGCCTCGGTTCCTGGCAACGTGGTTTTGATTGAAAGGGGAATCGGATTAGGCCTTAACTCGTTTATGGCATCGTTCCACAAGGACTTTTCATCTTACACCAAGTTAATCCAAGAGTTGAAGGAAAGTCCGTATTGCACGGATCGCTATGTTTCTAGGATGGAGAGTTTTCTCGTAGACCTCGATGATAAGGTCCACTATCGAAGCTTAACATTCTCAACGCTTGCAAAACACCTGTTAGAATTGGACGGTGGAAAAGAAGAATAGGGACGGTTGACGATGTTAACGAGCATCCTCATCGTTGACGATGACAGTGGAATAAGAAAAGTGCTCCGTTCCATTCTCGAAAACGAGGGGTACACGGTTGAAGACGTTGAGAATGGCAAGGGAGCAATCAAGGCCTGTGAGAAATCGTTCTTCGACGTTGCCCTCATTGATGTCGAGCTTCCAGATTTGAAAGGCACTGAACTGCTGAGTCGATTGAAAAAGATACGACCCAAGATGATAAGGATAATAATCACGGGGCATCCTTCGTTTGAAAGTGCTATGAAGGCAGTCAACGAAAGAGCCGACGGATACGTCCTCAAACCCTTCAAGCCTGAAGTGTTGCTGGAAACGATAAAGACGCTCTTGACCGAAAAGACGAACGAATACTTGAACGCGTTAACAGAGGCCACGCGTGCAAAAGACAACACTCCAACCGTCAAATACCAACGCCCAGACAAATGGTAACGTTCGCGAAGATGCTGTTCCTGCAGTTGCTTCGCAGTTCTGCTCCTTATGTGAACAGCAGGTCTCTAATTTGTTGATTGTTTGAACTCCTAGCGCGCACTTAGCCATCGAATCAGTTATCCTTCCACAAGCAATAAGAACGCATAATCCAATATGCGTTAATGACAGACTGAAGCGGGGAGATTTTCCTGGGTTCCCTTGAGCGTGATCAGGTTCCGAGTCCTCGTCCTATAGCTACGAAAGAGGCTCCCCTCATCGACAGAGATGAAGAGATGAACGCTCTGAAGGAATCATTCTACAAGGCAACCCAAGGGGAAGGTAATTTAGTTTTCATAAGCGGTGAGGCTGGAATCGGAAAAACCAGACTGCTCAGAGAAGTCAGCGTGTTCGCGCAATCGCGCGGCACACAAGTTTTGCATGGTAGATGTCCAGCGCTATTCAGAATGGATGGTGTTCCACCGTACGTCATATGGAAAGAAGTAATCAAGGATTATCTAGAAGTCTGTACTCCTGAACAGTTGCAAAGAGTCATCGGCTACTACCCAGCTGAAGTTGCCAAACTTGTTCCGGAGGTCAACCAGAAGCTCAGGACAACTCCTCAGTCATTCTCAATAAGCCCCGAGCAAGAACAAAACAGACTTTTTGAAGCAGTCTCGCAGTTCATCACAAACATCAGTCGAGAGACTTCTCTGCTAGTAGTTCTCGACGACTTGCAGTGGACAGACCCATCTTCTCTCCTGTTACTACACTTCTTGGCTCAGGGTATGCAGAAGGCGCCCTTGCTTCTGTTGGGAGCTTACCGCACTGAAATTGACGATAAGCACCCTCTGACTTCCGTCTTAGCCGAATTAAACAGGGAACGCCTGCCTCAGGAAGTCCACCTGAAGCGAATGTCACTCAGGGATATTTCGGAAATGATAAAGAACATGCTGGAACGCGAGGACGTTCCAGAGGAATTCTGCGAGATGGTATATGACAAGACGAGGGGTAACCCGTTCTTCGCCGAAGAAGTGGTGAAATCTCTCAAGGAAGAAGGAATAATCTATCTAGAAAAGGGCAAATGGAAGTTGAAAGAGATTTCAACGATCGAATTTCCGAAAAGCGTGAGGAACATCGTAGAATCAAGGTTTAGCAGGCTTGACAACGAATACCAGAACTTTCTGACCTTAGCGTCCTTCGTTGGAAACGATTTCACTTTAGAAGCGATGGCGGCAATCACGGGAATTGAAGAGAACAAACTCCTTGAGATGATGGATGGACTAGTCAAAACGGGATTCATCAAACACACGGTCATAAGAGGAGAAGATGTTTGCTCCTTCACAGATATCATCATGAGAGACGTCGTACATGAAGAAGTGGGCCCCTACAAACGCAAGAAACTTCATGCCCTTGTTGGAGAAGCTCTCGAAAAAGTGTACGCTCACAACATTGATGAACATCTCGGTGAGTTAGCGTTACATTTTCGTGAAAGCGGAGACAAAGAAAAAGCTCTTGGTTATTTCTTGAAAGCTGGCGACAAAGCCAGGAAGATTTACGCAAACAACGAAGCAGCCTCCTACTTCAAATGCGCCCTAGAGCTTCTTGAGGGGAAAGAAGGCGAGAACCAACAGAAAGAACATGTTCTCGAACAACTTGGAGACATAGAAAGTATCGGAGGAAAATACCCCGAATGTATGAAGCATTGGAGTGACGCTCTAATGCTGTCGACTAAGCTGGATCAAAAAGAAGAAACAGCAACACTGCATAGAAAGATGGCAAGGGTCCTTTGGGACAAAATGGACGACAAAGACAAGGCAAGAGAACACCACGAAATGGCCTTGAAGATTCTGGAAGCAGAACCAGAAACGATCGAAAAGGCACGATTGTACGAAGATATGGCTCACATGCTGCGGCGAATGGGAGAAATGCCCAAAGCCA
>DASPTR010000022.1:0-3173 GCA_035623315.1 Candidatus Acidiferrum sp.
TGGTCAAGTGACCACGGTTATGTTTGTTTTGGCTTTTGTTGATATTTCAAGTTGTTCGCCGAAGCCTTTCTTGACTTGAGCGTTTTTCATCATGATTCGATCGCCCATTTTCAATTTACCCGCGATGTTTGAGTGTTCCCTCCAGGCTGAAACCCATATTCTGCCTGTATCATCTTTTAGTTCGAAAGTTGCGAGTCCCACAGTTTCTTTTTTGAACGTCTTGACATCCCTGATCACAGGTTTGGTCGCGACTTCTCCTTCGACATTAACGTGGGTTAGTCCGTCTTTCAGGTTTGCTATTTTCAAGTGTTCTTCTTCTGGCACAAACGTTGCAACGTAGGTTTCTGAGTCAATGTGAATCTCTGCTTTTTGCTCCATAGCCTTCTTCACTTTGGCATTCACGATCTGTAGTCCAACGTCTTCCTTCAGTATTGATTGAATCTCGTCAACTTTCTCGTTCCATGAGACAACTGATATCTCGCCAGTTTCGTCAATTAGAATAAACCGCATTACTTTGCCTGAACTTGAATCTTCTCTCTCAAAGGTTGAGGCGGGAAAGACCTTCTTGACTTTGCCGATGATGTTCACTTTCTGGCTCTTTTGGTCAGGCGTTATTTGATCAATCCGTGTTGTGAATTTGCTTATCGTAGGGTATTTATTCACTTTCACTCCTGGGGGATCAACTTGCCATTTGCACCTATCTCCGACGTGTAGCTCGACTTTTCCCCCTCGGCCTTCTTTGGCATATGCATGGGAAACACGCAGGATCTGCCCGACTTTTACACTGCCAGATTCAACGAGCTTTGTTTTGTCATTCCACATGACAACTCTGACGATGTCCAGTTCGTCCGCGATGAGGAGGCTTGCAATCTTCCCCTTTCTTTCGCCATTAAATGTTTTCGGGGGGAAAACTGCTACAACCCGGCCCACAACTGTCACGTCTCCCAACCCTGGAACGAGGTCGAAGACCGAAAGCGTTGGAGTCGCCAAATCACTGCTTTGTGTTTCCATGCCCATCTGCGCCGCGATCATCCGCAGTAGGGTCGTGTCGGAGATGAAACCGCCTGTTCTATGTTTTTCCTTCTTAAGCCTCTCGGCGATTTCTTCCTCGGAAATTTCAGGGTGCTTCGAACGAATCTGCCCTATTATCTCTTCATCAGTCATTAAGTTCCGACACGGAACTACATGAAGGCTTTGCGCTCATTAAAGACTATTGGCAACGTCGGCTATTACAAAATCGAGATCTAACATCACTTGGACCAAATTAACCTCTTTAAGGGGGACACAGCCCTGCTTAGACCTTCGCACAAAGTTGGCACGAGCGTTAGTAACCTGATCCTGATCCAATTCTTCAAGCAGCTTCAAAACCGCCTAGGAAATGTTTGCGAAAATCCCTACTAACAACATCATCACGCCGATAACAATTACTAGGACTCCTCTGATTTTGAATGCCGTTCGGTCGTAATGTGTTCCAAGTCCCCAATCAACCATCTCGCCCTGAGCCATCCTCATTCCATAATAGAAAAGTCCTGCACCAAGCAAGACGAACAACCCGCCAAGACCAAGAGCCAAAGGAAACAAGTTTTTTCTACCAACCTAGCGCGCGAAACCGAAATAAGGGGGGCTAGGTTGTGTCACTCTTCTTTTTTCTGTTCTTCGCCATAGTAGGCGTAGAGGAAAATCAGTGCTAGGACTAAACCGGTTGCGGTCATAAGTACGTACACGAGTATCGTGAAGTATGTTGCTAAGTCCATTTGGCTTTGTCTCCACCGTACGTTTACATTTGGAGTTTAGATATTTAAGGAGTAGGTTTCTTCCATTCGGCCATTAATGATTCGTAGAGTTCATCGTGCTCTTCTACGGTTTCATACCAATCTAGACAGTTGGCGATTTTCTGTGCAATCAGATGATAGCATAGGTGCACTTGTCTGTCCATCACGCGAAAGTAGAAGTCGTCGCATGTGCAGAATTCGGCTTGGGGGATGATGAGGTAGTCTCGCTCCTTTCCTACGACGATCCAGATGATCTTGCCGCTAGGCTTGAAAACGTATTTTTTGACCCTGTTTTCGTTCAGGACTTCGAAGGCCCTCGTGAAACGTTGGCCGAAAGTCTCGAAGAGGGAGGTTAGGTTCTTGCCTGTTAGCTTTCCGTCTGCTTTTGCTTGTTTGCAGACGACGGTTAGGATGTCGGTTTCTGAGTTTTGGGCCATTATCTCAGGGTCTTAAGAATTTCAGCGGCAGAGACTCATGTCTGGGCAAACTAGTCTAGTTTGATGGGTTCGCCTTTTGTTTTTTTCTCTTCTGTGATTTTAGGGAACGTCACTTCGAGTACGCCGTTCTTGTATCCTGTCTTTGCTTCGGTCACCTTGATCTTCGAGGGCAATTTGATCTCTTTGAAGTATCTTCGCTGGGGGATGTCAACTGATATGGTCAGTGTGTCTTCGGTTCCATGTAATTGTATGTCCTTTTTGTCCACGCCCGGAAGCTCCGCCACGACGTGTACTTCGCTGTCAGTTTCCATTATATCCACTAGTGGTTCACGTTCTTCTTTGACCTGTGGCCCTTGGCGACTCGGTGTAAGGTTTCCAAACTTGTTGATCTCGGGTTTTCCATCAGGGCCTATCTTGACGCTGTAACCGTAAACGAATGGTCCGAACTCTCGGCTTGTTGATCCGTCTGGGAGCTTGCGTTCTCTAACATAGTCCTTCGGGACTCGAGACGCGAAATTCTTGAACTCGTCTTCCATCATTCTTTCCATATCATGGAACATCTTGTCGATGTCCCCAAAGTCCCAATCCTTGAAGAAAGGAGAGCGGCGTCTTCTGAACCATTCTGAGGAATCATCATCCTCATCTGACATTTTTCCTTCCTCTTTGAGGTGTGAACAAGGCTACGCCGTATAAATATTATGCTAGACCTTATTGGCCCAGCATCCTGAGCTCGCCTAGTGTTCCTAGGAAGCTCCCGTCGAGGAGGTACGTCTCTGCCATATCCATGTCAACGGCTTCGGAACGAAGAACTGGACCCATCATGACCCCAGCTTTGCCATCTGCACCCACACTTCTTTCATTCATCGGTCTACCGCCCAGGAATTCGTTGAATGAAGGCATTATGAGGAGCTGAAGGAATTCAGCTTCGCGACGTCGAGTCTCAACATGTTCTGTATTCGCAGAC
>DASPTR010000023.1:0-13042 GCA_035623315.1 Candidatus Acidiferrum sp.
CCCCTTTGTGAACAGCTTGGGTTTCTCAGCCTGCGGTATGCCGACGCCGTCGTCCTCGTAGATCAGTTTCAGTTCATCCATGCCCTTTGCGAGTCGTACCCCTATTTTGGAGAGTTTCTGAGCATATTTTATCGAGTTGTCTATCATGTTATAGAATAAACGTGTCAGTAGTGAATCCGCGAAAACCTCTAGTCCCTCACATTTGTTCATCACTTTGATGCCTTTGAGGTTGCAGAACTGGGAGGCTGCTTTGTCGAAGGCTTCAGCCACGCCGACGTATCTTGGTTCCTCTTCGCCCAATGTTTCGTAGCTTCTGGCGAAGTCAAATATTTCGACGATCTGCTTGCATGCTCCTTCGATGTCGCTGAGACGTTCGAGCATTTCAGGCTCGATTGGAGCCTTCTTTTTCAAGAGATAAACGTTGCCTGTCACGAGTGTCAGTTTGTTCTGTACGTCATGTCTGGTTAGACTGCCGACTACTCTCAGTTTTTCGTTGGTGGTTGCGAGTTTTCCCATGGTTTCTTTGAGTGCCTCTTCTGTGTTTCTCAGTTCGGAAATGTCCTTGTACATTCCAACGTAGCCTTCAAGTCGGCCTTCGATCGTGATGGGTGCCGCAGATATTGATACCGGAACTAATGTTCCATCTTTTCTTCTTCTCAAGGTGTCGTGGTAAACATAGCCTTGTAGGGCTTTCTGATTCAGATTGCCAGCTTCTTCCAACCTGTCTTTTTGAACTATGACGTCGTCCAAATGTTTTCCTTTGACTTCGTTAAGAGTGTATCCAAACAGTTGTTCAAACCGTGGGTTGATGTCCAAAATGTGAAAGTCCGTGGACAGGTACACAGCGGCTTCGGGATTTCCACGGAAAAGTCTTTCGAATTTTTGCTGGCTTTCTCGAATCGTCTGTTCTGCTTCAACATATTCAGTTAAGTCCTTCGTTATGATTACTATTGCTGTCGGTCTGCTGGAGGAACCGTGTATCAAGCTTCCTGACAGCTCCCCCGTGAACTCTCGACCGTCCTTCTTCATTAATGATAGTCGCAGGACCTCGACGTGATGGTGTTCAACGAGATCCTTCAAGACATTTCGAGCTTTTGCTCTGTCTTTCTCGCATATGATTTTGAAACCATCTGTCCCGAGGAGTTCTTCTTTGGTTGAGTAGCCATGGAGCTTCAAGAAGGCATGGTTGCAATCAAGGATAGTTCCATTCAGCTCAGCCACGCTTATAGCGACAGGAGACGAGGAGACGATGGCCCTCAGTTTCTCTTCACTCTCTAGCAGTGCTTCTTCAGATCTTCTGACTTTGGCCATTTCCGAGATACTGTGGGCCAGTTCAGCGTAGACACATTCAGTTTCGCCTAACTTGTTCAAGTATTGGCTGGCTCCTAGATTGAGGGCCTTTATTGCGACTTCCTCTCTGCCTTTTCCAGTGAACATGACGAAAGGAACCGTGTCTCCTTTTCTTCTCAGTTCTTTGAGGAAGTCTAAACCATCTTTTTCAGGCATTTGATAGTCCGAGACGACCACGTCGTACTTTTCCTTCTCCAACTTCGTCAATGCCTCGTCCACAGAAAGTACAGTGTCAACCAGAAGATCCTGACCCATCTCAAGACATTGTTTACTGATCTTCAGAAATGCCGAGTCATCATCGACAAGCAAGACGCGTGTTTTCTTGCTCGCATCAAGCATGATTTTCGCCGAAGACTCGGTGTACTCCTCCATTCTGACCACTCTTGTGCCTACTGTTGCCTGCAGATTGGAATGATCAAGTTGGAGTTTCGCGGATGATAAAGCAGTTATGAAAGTGCAATCAGTATTGAGGAATCATAAGGGCGGAGGTGCATTGTTGCCTTCCACCCCGTAGCCGCAATTTCAATCACTTGGCTTTAGTGGGGATCCGCAGAAGGGACAATAAGCAAATTCGCCTTCCGGCAAGGCCTTCCCACATTTCGGACATGGCACCGCACGCTTGGACGTCATCGATGCGAGTTGTCCCACGAATTTCAAGTAAACCCGTGAGTAATAGAGATACACGATGAACCCTATTGCGGCTACCACTATACCTATGATCCCAAGATTGACAGCGTTTTTCGCCCATGTCTCAGTGTAGAATCCGGCTACTGCCACGATAATACCGATGATACAAACGATGAAGCCAGCTCTCTCGTTTCTTTTTGCCTCTCTTATTACTTCTTGAAGAAGTGCAATCTTCGCCATTTCAGACAATTACGAAGCCTCTAATGCGGATAGTGCTCGTTCAAAAATTAAATGTTTCGACTCTTGCAAGTGCCTAGAAAAGAAAGTATGTCACATAATGCTGATCAAATGTTTCTTGCGTCGGAAGTTTAACGCTATAGAGGGAGGTTTGAGTGTTTTCTCGGCGGTCTTGGCTCTCTTTTGGTCGCTAGGCTTTCAAGGGCGCTGATCAGCTTTGGTCTTGTCTGTGCTGGTTCGATGACTTCGTCGATGTAGCCCTTCTGTGCGGCTATGTGTGGGCTCGCGAATTTTTGGCGGTACTCTGCGACTAGTTCGGCATGTTTCTGTTTTGAGTCTTTGGCCTCTTGGATTTCTTTTCGGAATATGATGTTAATAGCCCCCTGCGGTCCCATGACGGCGATTTCGGCGGTTGGCCAGGCGTAGTTGATGTCAGCGCCGCTGTGTTTGCTGCCCATGACGTCATATGCTCCGCCATAATCTTTCCTCAAGATTACGGTGATTTTCGGGACTGTTGCTTCACAGTAAGCATAAAGCAGTTTGGAGCCGTGTTTGATTATGCCTCCGTGTTCCTGTTCTACGCCGGGCAGGAAGCCTGGCACATCGACGAACGTGATTACGGGGATGTTAAACGCGTCACAGAACCGTACGAATCTTCCTGCCTTCATTGAACTGTTTATGTCCAAGGCGCCCGCATAATGCGTGGGTTGGTTGGCCACTATTCCTATGCTTTTTCCGTTTAGCCGCGCGAAGCCGACTACTATGTTCTGTGCCCACAATGGCTGAACTTCGAGAAAGTCGCCATCATCAACTATGCGGAGTATGACCTCTTTTGCGTCGTAGGGCTTGTCTGGATCATCTGGGATTATTCTCTCTAGAGTTTCGTCTATACGGTTAGGATCATCTGTTGGCTCCAAGATAGGTGGATCTTCGAGATAATTGCTTGGCAAAAAGCTTAGGAGCTTCTTGACGACTTGGAAGCACTGCTGCTCGTCTTTTGTGATGAAGTGGGCTACGCCGCTGGTTTGGCTGTGAATCATGGCTCCTCCGAGTTCTTCGAAACTTACCTCTTGCCCAAGAACGGTTTTGACAACATCTGGACCTGTAATGAACATGTGGCTTGTCTTGTCGACCATTATTATGAAGTCGGTGAGAGCAGGTGAGTACACGGCTCCGCCTGCACATGGACCCAACACGGCTGATATCTGCGGTACGACGCCTGAGCTTATGACGTTCCGGAAGAAAATATCCCCGTAACCTGCAAGGCTTGCGACACCTTCTTGGATTCGTGCTCCACCACTGTCGTTTAGCCCAATTACGGGCGCTCCTGTCTTTAGCGCGAGGTCCATCAGCTTGCAGACTTTCTTGGCGAACATTTCGCCGAGTGAGCCTCCGAAAACAGTGAAATCCTGCGAGAAAACGTATACGAGTCTGCCGTCTACTGTCCCGTAGCCTGTGACAACGCCATCTCCTGGGATTCTTCGTTCTCCCATGCCGAATTCTGCGCATTGGTGCACGACGAATTGGTCGAGTTCATTGAAGCTTCCAGGATCGAGCAGCAAGTCTATGCGTTCTCTTGCCGTTAGCTTTCCCTTTGAGTGTTGGTCTTCGATTCGTTTTTGGCCGCCGCCGAGTTTTGCCTCTTCACGAAGTTCTCTGAGGCGTCTGATTTTTTCAGATACGGTCTGTTCTTTGATTTTGGGCAATTGCAAGTCCCTCGTTTGTTGCGTAGTATTTGCCCCAAGCAGTATTTAGAACATATGGAGCCTATGGACCAAAGCTAAGAAAATTGAATCTGCCGTTGCTAATAAGATTCGCAAAAGATCTTTTTGCTTGCTAATTTGAATTAACCAACGTTGATAAACTGTATATTCTAGAATTTTGGATATATTCGCCAAACTAGTGATCTACTATCCGTATAAGTGTATTAGTCAAGTCTGTCGAGAACTACCGCTATGACAGCACCAGCCACAATCAGGATTATGCCCGCAAGAATGAAGTCTGTTAAGTGGTAATCAGCGCCCTCGACGAATATCAATCCGGCTACACACAGCAGTATTATCCCAATCAGTGCCAAAATTAATCCAATGAGAAAAAGTCTATCGGTCCATGTTGAATATTCTGAGCCCATGCCCATTATCTCTCTTGATTTTCGTTAATGTTCCCAATCTAGTTACTGCGTGTGTGTCTCTATTCTTATGATTTGTGCCAATTTTCGACGAATGCAATTGCTTCAATCAAAGTATTTGCTTTCCTGTCAGCTTCTTGAGGTTTCTTCTTGAATTCATGCGTCCTATCAAGCAGAACTGTACACATACCAAGTTTCTTCGGAATCATTATGTCAACGAGTAACTCGTCTCCTATCATCACTGCCTCTTCAGGAATGACTCTTAGTTCATTTAGAGTCTGTTTGTGCATGGCCGGATTCGATTTCTCACATCCAGCCCTGGCACCTGTCATAACAACATCAAAGCAGTCTCTGATTGGCTTTATAGCAGAGCTGAAGACAAAATCTGGAATCGTTGTCACAATCGCAGTCTTCAATCCAAAGTGTTTGGCTTCTTTCACAGCGGTACTTGTGTCAGGGAATAGCGAGTAATGGTTGCGGCAGTCATAAAGCTGAACGAGCTTCTCCAAGGTACTACTGTCAACCTCCACGTTAAGCCGCTTCAGAATTTGCTTAAGAAACGTTCGTCTGTTGTCGTATCCATGTTTCGGATAGTCCACCATCCCAACGTAATGGCAGGCTGCATCCCAAGACTGAGGATAGACTTCATAGCCATGGTCCAACATGAAATCTGATGTTTCTTCTGATTTCAGCGGGTTCTCAAGATAAACTAGGGTGCCATGCAAATCAAAAAGAATAGCTTTAACATTCAAACTTGTTCACTTCTTTGTTTCCTCCTGATTCGACAAAATGCTTACCTTGGTTAGACTGTTGTTAGATAAAGCTTCACTTTTATACTTGAACACACGATTGCATTCTAGTTTGTGGGCTCCTTTTTTGGGCTTGCATTTGCATTTTCCAGAAATTTTCTTTGACGATTTCCTCCTATGTAAAGGGATGAGCTGAAGCATTCACGATTCAACACTGGGGTCGGTCTACCTTTCATATGAAAAGCCTTAAACGGTTCTTCGTTCAAAACATTACTAGTGTTGTTGTTCTGCACATCGAGGTGTGTATGGTGAAGATAAAGGAGAATGATTTGAAAGTTCTGTTTGAATTGATAAGGGGCGCGAGAAGGAGCGACAGAGACATTGCAAAAGTCATAGGAGTCTCCCAGCCTACGGTGACTCGGAGTAGAGCGAATCTTGAGAAAGAGGGTTTAGTAAAGGAATACACGACTATCCCCGACTTAACGAAGATGGGATACGAGTTACTCGTATTCACCTTTTTGTCTTTTGCTGAAGATAGAGCTGACCTGTTTGATAAGGCCAGAGAATGGACCAAGAAACAACAGTGTGTGATTTTTGCGAACAATGGGGAAGGATGTGGAGCGAACAGCATAATGGTTTCGTTGCACAAGAACTACACAGGCTATACTAACCTAATCACTCAGCTTAAACGAGATTGGCAACCAAATCTCACGAGTGAACAAAGTTTCGTGATGAGCCTGAACAGACCCGACCTCTTGATAAAACACTTTTCCTTCAGACCTCTGCTAGAAAATGAATGATCGTGCATAACCCCTCTTTATGTGTTTTGACTCAAAACACCGAAAAATTTCAAATAATGACAATTAAGCCCAATAGATGCCTGAAAATGACTTGGAACATGCGTGCGGCATAGTGCATGCTCAATTCATTCGCTTTCTATAGAATACGACTCTTTTCTCGATTTGGAAACCCATCTCTTTGTACAGGTGAAGGGTTCAGTTGGGGTTTTCAGCCTCAACTCCTAAGACCGCTTCGTTCATTCCTTTGTCCTTAAGGTGATTTAGGCTTCTGGCGCGCGAGACCTCAGATCGGGGATGTGAGGAGAATCAGGAACCTTTACCAACGTTTCAAACCTGAATCATTAGGCATACAAATCATCACCTGTTTCAAGCATGATTACTTGATGATTAGGTCTTCTAGCTTCCTCGGATAATATGTCATTTGCTCTTTTCCTTCTTCAGTTATCAGAACGGTGTCGGAATGGCGAAATCCTCCAAGTCCCACTTCATAGAATCCTGGCTCGCAGCTTAACACCATGCCGGCACGCAGGGGCTCCTCATTTCCTATGTCCAACCATGGGGGTTCATGCCCGTCCAGACCGAGTCCGTGTCCAGCATGATGCTCCACAAGATTGATCATTCCAGCCTTTTTGAATACGGTGATTGTTGCCTTGTCTATTTCGCTGCACTTGGCTCCTGGCTTGAAGGCTTCGAACGCTGCTTCTTGAGCCGAAGTCATCACTTCAAAGTAGCGTTTCTGCTTCGCTGAGGGTTCCCCAACGATCATTGTGCGCTCAAGTTCACAGTTGTATCCGCCGATGTCTGCCGCGGCCTCCGCGATTATTACGTTTCCTTTTCTGATCAGCCGCTTCGTGGACATGGAATGTGGTATGGCGCTCATCGCGCCTATCTGACCCCTGAACCCTGCTGATACGGGATATATGCTTCTTTTCGGCTGATAATCTGGTCCCAGCGTCCTCTTCATTGTGATCGACACTTCGGCCATTGCCTCCAAGGCCACGGTAACGTCCCATAATCCTTCGCTGGAATACTCTTGAAGCAGTGAGACCGCGAGATTTGCCCATTTGCAGCTTTCTCTAATAAGTTCTATCTCTTCATCTGATTTCACGATTCGCATATCAGGCACCATGTCAGATGCATCTGCAAATTTTGCTTCAGGCAGCTTCTTCACAATCGTCGGACCCAGGTAGCCCCACATTCCTGATGCTCCAGACTTATTGTCGATGCCAATTCTCTTCTTGGCGAGACCCATTTCATTCAGGAAACCGGCAAACAGCTCGACGGGATGCTTTTCCCCCGGATAATCTAAGTAGGTCTTAACCTCTTCAACGAGCTTGGTCTCCAGCGGCACGTGATCCTTCTCTAAACAAGGTCCCAAGAATGTGATAGTTCCATCTAGGGGGATAACCAGAGCAGCTGGACGCTCGGTCGAGATAAAGGAGTATCCCGTAAGGTAGAAAATGCTCGTGGCATTCGTCAAGTACAGTGCATCCAACCTTCGTTTTGCTAATGTTTTTTTAACTTTCCCGAGGCGCCGCATGTACTCTGCATCGCTGATCGAAAACAAGATCCATCAACTCCATGGTGAGTTTCGTGCTCATTGCTATGCGATTGACAGAATAAATGTCTTTCATGAGAGCAACCTGCTGGCCGACCAACCCGAGGATCAGTTTTGGGGAGAAATAGTGGTCAGGAGATGTGGATCACGTGTTTGTATGGAGATTTCATAAATCTAATAAAGTCGGATACAGTGAACCCGAGTGGAAGAAGAATGAAGGTCCTTCGTAGGCAGAATTCCGCTTATGCATTAGGCATACTCCTTTGCTTGCTGGGCATAATTGCGCTCATGCTTACCTTGTGGAATGATGATACTTGGTCAAAGGTGTCATCTGCCAAAGATCCTTTTTCAACTTACCTCAGTCTGCTCTGGACAGAAAAACTAGCCTTCGTCCCATGGTTCGAATTTAGACTAGTATACCTCGTTGTTCTCGCCGATGCGATGCTTATCGCAGGAGTAGTAGTTTGCGTCCTAAGCGTTCGATGGTTCTATATGCCTGGCAAGAACGTGTGGTACAGATGCCCATATTGCCACAAAGATTGGAGGTCACGTGGAGATATGGCGTTAATACAATGCCCTCATTGCCAGCAAAAAATTCATCCGATAATGATCGAAAAAAAAGCCTAAATGTCAGCTTATACGTGTATGATTCATACGTGCAATTCTTCAAGAAAGATGACGACAGCAAAAAACTAACGCGTGCTTGCCAGCCGGCCAATCTTCTGTTCGAAGACTTTACGGACCATTGACATGGGTAGGAACCCGTTGGCCGCTATTCTGTCGTGGAAGAGCTTTTCGTCAAACGTGTTACCCATCTTCTTTTTGACTTCCTCTTTAAGTTGAAGGATCAGATGTTTCCCGAGCAAGTACGAGAGTGGATAGCCCGGAGTCTGAGTATAACGTTTGACCTCGGCCGTTGCAGCCTCCTGTGACATTCCTGTCTCCGTAACGAGCATTTGCACGCCCTCCTCGAAGGACATCTCTCCTCGTGAGAGTTTCACATCCAATATTATTCTGACAGCACGCCAGATCATGTCGTTGACCTGAATCAGCCTTGTTTCATTGTCACAGATGAAACCCTTCTCCGCCATCATCTGCTCACAGTAATGCGCCCATCCTTCACACGTTTCCGTCCCATCAACGAGAAGACGAATAACACTTCCTCGATTAGAGGTCGCGCCTTGCAGAAAATGTCCGGGAAAACCTTCGTGAACTGCAGTGTTCCTGATTGACGAGTAGTTAAGGTGTTTTCCAAGGTTCGAAGGATCTCGCGGTCGAGTCACGATGTATATGCCTATCTGTGGTTTGTCATATTTTGCTGGCATTGTCAATGCAGCGAAAGGAATGAGCGGGGCTATGAAACCCGGCGTTTCTCTGACAAGAAGAATGTCTTCCTGGTCCACCGTAACTAGATTCTTTGCCTGAACGAAACGTCTGGCTTCCTCCATGGTCTGCTCGGTGAACTTCAACGCGTCTTCGAAAGTTTTCGGTGCGTCGCCTTCGATCTTCTTCATTAGTTCGTCTTCGGATTTTCCAGGCGCCATCTGCTGGATCAGCTTTTTTCTCGCGACCTTCAGTTCTTTCAAGCTTTTCTCGCCAAACTTTAGAATCTCATCTGACGTAAGGCCTAACTCACGCAACCTGAGGAGCTTTTCAAATTTCTCTCTGCCCAGGGCCCAATCGTCAGATGACCTTACTAGCAAGCTGTTAAGCCACCCTAGATGAGCTTTCAACGTGGGTTCAAGGTTCTCTATTGCTTTTCTCAGCCTCTCATAGGTCTTGTCAGGGACCTTACCCTTCGAAACATGCAGGACGAACTGAAACATGCCGCCCATGCTTTCAGCCGACTCCAACGAGGTCTGAACCCAAAGCTTGACAGGTTTTGATTTCTCAAACCTAGTGTGAAATTCTTCCAAATATTTTGGGATCTTCTCCATTCTCGAGGCTATCGCGTCTATTCTCTTTTCAAAAGGTGCATAATCTCGTGTTAGCATGATAAAGATCAGCCCGCCTATGGTTTCGAATGCATCTGGGTTCAACTCATACTGTCGCCGCTCATGGAAATTGAAAAGCGAGATTTCATGAGACTTTTCTATAATTTTCCAGTCGAGTTTGTTGTCCTGACTTAGCTCTTCATAGTTGACTCTGCCTTTGAGCTGCTTAATCCACTCATCCTCCAAGCCGAGGTTCTCACGAAGGTTTAGAGTAGACGCATTCGGCAGTAGGTGATCGTATGGATCATGCAGTCCTAGGGAAGTTGCAAGGTCGGGATTCTTCGCCAAGAATTTTTTGATCGTTTCCTTGGTTATAATCTCAAATGTTTCATCGGCGTTCAAACGCTTCGCCTACTTCTCAGCACAATATTCGGCCAAGCTTAGTTAAGCTTTGGGAAAGAATCTAGAACCGTCATTTCTGATGAGTGCGCGGATCAGAATTTATCTTAGTTTAGCCCAAGAGTCTGGATTTTGGTATCTTACCAACGGAGTGTTTTCTGTTTTCTCCTCCTCAGATGGGCCGAGAATTTTTATGATAGTTGCCAAGAGTTCAGTATGCCTCTCCTCGTCCTTGATTATTCCTTCGAAAATATCTTTAAGGTCTTCAAGATCGACTTTGTAGAGTTCGCGTATCTCTTTCGTCATGAACTGAAGCGTTTTAACCTGGACAAGCATATAGTACTCCTCGCCTACGGTGCTTTCGAGACGCTCGAGCTTTCTCACATAGGAAGACATGTTCTCATTCGACATTATTTTTTCTCGGGCAACATCTTCTGAGAGATCGCGAATTGTCCGCCAACTTTCCCCCAACCGTTTTTCGCAGTCTTTGATCTTGACTTTCGGGTTTCCAATGGTTTTGACTATTCCTTGCAGAATCGCAGAGTGCTTTCCGCTATCGTAGGCTATATTGAGCAACAAGGCTTTCACCAATGGTAGCGTTGCTTTTTGAGCCAAACTTCCGTACAGCAAAGATGTCTTGTCCTCAAAAAGGCTCGAACAATAAAGAAAATCCAAGAAGTCTTCTTTAGCCTTAGGCTTCATCGTATCCTCTCAATCAAATTGACAGTTAGAACAGATAAATGGTTTCTGAATCCTAGATACGGTTTGTCACGGGTCCATTTTCATTAAGTCTTCCATAACCGAAGTCATTCTCTGAACCAGGACCAAGATTTCTAGAGTGTTTTATGATGAAAGGATACTTTCAGCGAGGTCGCGTTTTTTCGGATGGAAGAAGGCTCAGAGTAATGACACTTGACCTTCATACTTTTTTCAGCTTTGTGGGAGCATCAGATATCGCGCGAGAATTATCAAAGTTGACAAAAACAGACCTAATATTATGATGAAGGCATTCAACAGAGCGTTTGACAATCTATTTTCGCCCATGCCCCATCGAGTTAAAGCAGTTTTCAATCCGATCAAAACGTGAATCAAAACCAATAAGAGAACAGGCACAGCCAAATTCACATGCAAGTACATTGAGAAAGAGGGGTTGAAGAATCCTCCAGTTAACCGAGTTGTCAATCCCGGGTTTGTCATACCAAACCCCGAAATCACGAGAAACGCAAACAGCACCACTGTTATCCAAGCAAGCATGCGGTTGAACCTTTGCAGGTAGCGATCTTCCTTTTTTGTCACGTCCAATCGCCTTTGCCACAGCTATCGTGGCGAATTACATAAAAATCTTGTCAAAATTGCCAAGTCAACCTCTTCCAGTTTTCAGCAAATGGGGGGTGTGATTCATCCATGAGAAAATCGATGGCGATCACGCCGTAGGCTAAATCAATGTTTTTCACTAGTCTGCCCGCTATAGTTGCAAGTGACCACTAGCTCATGACCATTTTTCGCATCAAGAAATACTGTGCAGCATGACGTAGGGGTCGGATTATGGATATGTGGCGTCATTGCTGTATCCCCTGCTTTCCCAATATCCTCGAAAGTTGGTGTCGTTTGATATTTCTATCATGGTTATCCACTTTATCCACTTGTAGCCCAATTTGCCCTCGGCTACTAGTTGGAAGGGGAAGCCTTCTTCTGGTGGCAGAGTTACGTTGTTCACTTTGTAGGCTATCATTATGTTGTTGTCGACGATGTAGGAGAGTGGCAGGCTTGTCGTGTATCCATCTTGAGCATAGAATATCACGACTTGGGCACTTTGATCGTACCCGGCTTCTTCGAAAAGGTCTTTCAGGAGCACGCCCTGCCATAAAGCTGTCACGTCCCACCCCTCCACACAGTGGAGCGTGACAACTTTCAGGTAACTCGTATGATTGTTGACAAGATCGTCATACGTGTAGACAGTCTCGTTTTGAACATATCCCGTGACAACAAGCCGATAAGAGCTTGCGTTTATGTATTGTGTTCCACTTATCGCTTCGAGTCTGAAATCATTTATCGAACTGAGCTTTGTTCCGTTGTATTCCCTAATTTCCGCATAATGAGTCGTAATCGTCGGAGCGATCAGAGCCGTCCAAATTTGACTTCCAACGAAACCGATGGCAATGACGAGTATTATCAGCATTCCCAACAAAACAGCTCTACTGGTGCGCATCGACCATTCACTCTTACAATAATATGATCCACATAGACCTTATATCAATTAGGGCCTGCGCTACAGGCTTTCTTAGCCTTTCATTGCAGATATTGTGAGTACATTATGTAGCCGACTGCTGTCAAGGCTGCGCTTGCCGCGAAGGCTAAGACCCAGATTATTTTGCTCCAAGTGAATATTTTGCGTCCATCGAAAATTCCGAATGGTAACAGATTAAATGCGGCTATGTAAGCATTGAAGAAGCCGCCGAAAACCACAATCTGGGAATATGGGCCTGACGCAAAGGCTGTGCCAAGGAACAGTATTGACAAAACGATGTTGGTAATGGGCCCAGCTATGGATATTTCTCCTATCTCTTTTTTATCGGCAGATCCTGCAATCATCACGGCGCCAGGAGAGATGAATTTGATTGGGAGAAACGCAAATATCAGAGTCATAACGGAACCCCACACCGTCAATCTGAATTCTGACCAGAGACCTCTTCTCTGGGCAGTTATTTTATGGGCCATTTCGTGAATGAAAAAAGACAAAGTCAGAATTACGGTGAAAGCGACGACAGAAATGGTGACACTGGGCTGAGAAGAAATGGTGCCGTAGAGAACCGACAACATTCCGACAGCAATGACAAGCAATGCAGCTATTGCCAGATGCTCAACTTCTTTCTGGCTGAAATAAACTCGTCCTTTGCGTTGCCGAGCCGATCCAAGAGTAACTCTGTACTCATACGTAACGGGTCTCGAAACAACATCGTCTTTCTCCTGTTTCGATGCACGGGCAAGATCCATCCTTGAACAACTATGGTTTTCTGGCAAACGATGAGCAGAGCAGAATTGGCCTTTGCAGTATGGACACTGAAAAGGCAGGAATGTTTCTTGACCACACACTTCACATTTCATGTAGGAGAAGCCCTCTTTTCTTTGCTTAAGGCGAATGATCGTTTATATGTTTCTCAGGTGCGTGGCCGGAACGAACGCGACTAGTCAAGAGCTACAGAGAGAAGCCCTACTGTGCGCGCGCCTCGTCAGTTTCGATGTTGGCTTTTGTGCACCTG
>DASPTR010000024.1:0-22016 GCA_035623315.1 Candidatus Acidiferrum sp.
GAGAACCTCAAAGTTCTGCATGTTGTGAGCCGTCGGCGCCCAACGGGCTGCGTCCAGTATCTGCATCAAGCTCTTCTTTGGCACTTGCCGATTCGGATCAAAAGGAACCCTCATTGACTGTCTCTGTTGAATAATTTCCAAAATATCAGCCATAAGCACTTTCTCCAATCAAAGCATTTCGCGTTCTCGCGCTTGCGGATTCGCGTTGGTTCTTCTCTTCATCCAATCGTGAGCAAAGATTTCCGCCTCGCCGCTTTCTATGCCTTCGAGTATCCGCTGCGCAACGTATTCTGCATTATCAGCCGGAAAAGGAACCAAGCCTTCCTGCCCTTCTCTTTCAGGAACGGCGTCTTTAATGGTATTCTTCTCGAAATCCGTGAGCGTTATGTACGGGTAAAGGACGCTGACCACGATGTTGTCCTTGTTCAATTCTTCCCGGTCGGTCAAGCTCATGTGAGCAAGTGCTCGTTTCAGGGCCGAATACGCACCGTTGTACGGCAAATACATCAGGGCAGTGCCGGAGCTAACGTTAATAATGGTCCCTCCGCCCTGCTTTCGCATGATCGGGATAACCTGTTCCATAGCAACAAGCGGGCCCACAACGTCCAAGTCGAAGATTCGATGGAAAGTGTCAAAATTGGTCTTCTCAACGGGAGCATCATATCCCTGACCGGCACAGTTGATAAGAACGTCGATCCTGCCGAAGTGCTCCACAGTCCGATTGATCATGCTCACGATTTCGTAGACTCTCGTCATGTCAGCAGCAACCGCGAATGAGGCTGGAAGCTCAGCTGCCAGACGTTCCAACTTGTCTTTTGAACGTGACACGAGAGCCACCTTCGCACCCTTCTGGGCAAGAAGCCTCGCCGTCGCGAGACCTATCCCCGACGAAGCGCCAGTGACAATGACGACTCTATCCTGAAGGTTCACAAAACCGCCCTAGTTCCTGCTTTTATCCAGTGAAAAGGTACAGGTCAGTCAATCCGTTTAAGGATTATGGGTGCTGTTTCTGGGATACGATTGTTTTCTCCCCGAGGTATCCAGAGTTTCACGCAGAAAATACCGCGTAGAGTCATCCCGCACAAAATAGAAAGCTAGGGCTCTCAGATTCTACCGTTAGATGGCCGTGCTTTGGTTATCCAAGGATAAAAAGAAAATTGAAAAAACCGGGATCTCAGGAGGAGAGAAAAAGAAAACTACGCAGAAAAAACTGCCTGTTGAAAGACAAAATTACGGATAGACCGCATCTGGCATAGGCTACTCACGCGTTAACTAAACTTCTCTCCAGCGTGCTTTTGTCTTCGCAATCATAAACAGTATTACAGTTACAGCTATCAGAATGCTCCAGTCAAGAGCCATCATCAAAATTGGTAACGGCAGGTATCCTCCAGCATTCTGAGCTAACTCTGCCGCGTACGTAGTCGGAGAAAGGTAGGCCAAGTATCTGAACGGTAGCGGAATGTAAGTGATCGGGTAGTAAACAGGCGGTATCGTTGAGAAAAGCGTCGAGAGAAGTCTTGAAAATGCAAAACTTTGAACTATGTCGCTAGAAAACGTTGAAAGCGTATAGCCCACAGCCATCGAAGCAAAGAACATCAGAACAAGCACGGCGACAAACTCAAGGATTCCGACGACGCTGAGGACAAGATAGAAGTACGCCAGCACGGCGAGCACGGTCAACGCGGGGAGGGAGTAAACAATCTCTGAAATCGCGATTCCAAACATATAAATCAGCCAACTGGTCGGGGAGCTAACAACCATGTCTTGAAGCTTGAAATCATTCTTCAAATGTGCTAGGTCCCCCTGAAGGCCCATGCCGCTCGAGAACATGCTCATTATAAAGGCGCCTTCTACAGCCTCTCCTAACAAACTGCCGCGACTCACGAACACTATCAGAACAAGAAAGGACAGAGGCGAGAGAACGGTGTTGATGAGGACAATCGGGTAATTCCTCATTTCATAGACGGCATTGACGAGTACAGCCGCCAGAATCTGGCTGAACCTACTCCTCTTCAGCATGGAGCTCTTCTTGGACTCCGACTCCTCTTCCTCCTTCTCGACTCACAACATAGAAAAATATGTCATCAAGCGATACCGGATTGATGGTAAATTTGAAGCCGCTTTTGGACAATTCTCTCGAAATCCTGAAAGCCTCCTCTTCTGCCGTGAGAATTCTGACAACACCATCTCTTCCCGTCATTACCTCACCTTTTAACGACGCGAGAAAATCAGGCGTTGGTTTTGAGAGCAGCTTCATGCTGTAGTTGTAATTCATGCTTTTCCTCAGATCCTCAAGCGTTCCGATGCGGATTAGCCTGCCACTATCCAGTATGCCAACCTGATCAGCCAGCTCTTCAGCCTCTTCGAGATAATGCGTGGTGAGAAATGTGAACCGTTCTTTTCCAATCTCTCTGAGAATCTCCCAGAACTCTTTTCTGGATATTGGGTCAAGTCCTGTCGTTGGCTCGTCCAGGAAGATTATTTCAGCTTCTGAGGAGAGGACTGTCGCAACTAAAACCTTTCGCTTCATCCCTCCAGAGAGCATTCGATTCAGAGTATTGGAGTATCCGCTGAGTCCAAGTTTTCCAAGTGACTCGCACGCTCTGCGCTTTGCCTCGACGTAGCCGAATCCTCGCCAAAGAAGATATGATAACACTGTTTGGTTCGGTGTCATCCATGGTATTGGCCTCGCTTCTTGGGGAACAATGGCAATTTTTTCTCTGAGCCTTTGCGGTTCCTTCATGACATCTATACCGTTTATCGTGGCCTTCCCAGATGTCGGTTCAAGCTCGGTTGCAAGAATGCGCACGAGGGTGGTTTTTCCAGAACCGTTGCGGCCTATCAAAACGAAAATACCGCGACCGGAAATAGAGAAGTTCACGGAGTCGAGTGCCCTGATCTTGCTCTCGCCGTATATCTTGACCAGGTGATCACACGTAATCAGCGGAGAACTCCCTTCTCCTTTTATATCAAGCATGGTTGCTGAATTTTTAGCCACGCTGTTAACTCTTTCGGTTATGAAACACAGGATAAATACGCGTTTTCTTGTCTGAAAGCCATCGATCCTCAGCGGGATTTCTAGAATGCCGGGTCCATGGCAGTCTAGCTTCGTTTTTCTGAATGGGTTCGCTGTGGCGCGTAAGAGAAAGACTCAATTAAATCTAGGTTGCTTGCGGTCATTTCCCAGCGATCTTCGTGCTCTTCTTCAGTACATAGTCGAAGAACCGGTCTGTCGTTCCATTCCACGTCCACTCTGCTCGCAGCCTGGTCCTCCGCTCCACCTTTCGCAGTTCAGAGAGCAACCAACGATTCAATTCCTTCACGTCTTCACCTTCTACCTCAGCCTTGATTCGAAACTCGTTATCGTCCACCTGTATAGCGCATCTCCCACCAAAAAGCTTCTCAAGAACCGGTTGAACACGTTCAGGACCATCTGTGTTCACGCTTGCGACGAGACCGAAACGCTTCTTTTTCATGGCTGTTCACCACAAGCGCACTGTGAATTTGTGTGTTTCAAGCCTTGCCCGGCATATTTTTCTGTAAGGACAGGACGAAGATTTTTGTTTCTGGAGGCAACGTTTTCGTGTCTATGTTCACGAAAGAGTCGTCTATTTTTTCCACGTTGTTTTTCCCCTTTAAGAAATCGTCCACTGGCTTTAGGAAGCCAAACATGATGCGCGCTCGGAGGCCGGGCATGCGGTAGTGCATGGGTAGTATTATCTTTGCGTTGAGCTTTTCGCAGATGCTAGTAGCCGTCTCAGGCCCTATGGTGAAAAAGCCTCCGACTGGGACGAACAGCACGTCGATTTTTCCAAGATCCTCAACGGTCGAAGACTGAAGTTCATGTCCCAGATCTCCAAGATGGCAGAACTGAATGCCGTCTAAGCCGAAAGTGTAGACGCTGTTCTTGCCCCGTCGAGAACCCGCCGCGTTATCATGAAACGTGGCAACGCCTTTTACTGTGACGCCTTTTACTTCCTTAGAGCCTGTGAAACTCTCGAGGACCTGGCCTTCTTTTCCCAAGACGGGCTTCACATTGTTGTGATCTCGGTGGCCGTGAGAAACCAGCACGATGTCAGCGGCTGCTTTTGGCTCAGGAAGTCCAATTCCCTTGAAAGGATCAGTCACGACCGTGACGCTCTTTCCTTGTAGCTCAAAACAGGAATGACCATGCCATAATATTTTTACCAAACTACAATCAACCTTCCTTTCAAACTGTTTGGCAGACCCAGTAAGACTCTCTAGTTTAGACATAAAAATTTATTAGTTATTAGACTACGCCTATTCTATTGCGCCGTCTCCACTGTCTCTACCGAATTCTTCACTAGCAGTGAAAAACAAATGTCACGGTTTTGAGCCATCATCACTTGTTGTAGTGAACACTCTCTTCCATCGATTTCCTTTTGCAGCTCGTCATAGCCCACATGACGCTTGAGATTAGGAATCGACAACTGTCCAATATAACAAAAAACTCCAGAAAAGCCTGAGCGAAAAGTTAAATGCCCAGTGGAGACGATTAAATGCCTTCTAGGAGCGCGATACGGCAGAGATGTCTTCAGACTTTTGGAGATCTGCACTTGAAGAAGCGGAGAAAAGAGGAGCTTCGTACGCCGATGTCAGGAGTAGCGAAATTCTGAATGAGTTCTTGACCGTGAAAAACGGTGAGCCAGAGACTGTAAACATTCTGCAAACGAAAGGATTCGGTGTCCGGGTTATCGCTGATGGAGCATGGGGCTTCGCAGGCTCAGTCGCGATGGATAAGCGAGAAATTATCAACACTGTCAAAAAGGCGGTCGAAGTTGCAAGGGCAAGCGCCTTGGCAAAGAAGAGAGATGCAATCCTGACACCACAAAAGGCTGAAAGAGGCAAGTATTCCACTCGGGTTGAGAAAGATCCCTTCAAATGCTCTTTGGAGGATAAGCTGGACGTGCTCGTGCAGGCTAGCCGAAATCTGAAGGAGTATTCACCGCTGATTAAGGCATCGTACGCCAATTATCACGGGTTTAGAGAGAACAAGATTTTCATGAGCAGTGAGGGAGCAGAGCTAAAGCAGCAGATAACCTGGTGCGGCGGAGGGGTAAGAGCTATCGCCGTTAAGAACGGTGAGATGCAGTCCAGATCTTACCCATCAGCGTTCAGCGGGGACTTTTCCACAAGCGGCTATGAGTTCTTTGAGTCTTTGGCGCTGATTGAACACGCTGAAAAAGTGGGGAAAGAGGTTCTGAGTTTGTTTGACGCGGAAAAATCTCCTTCTGGACAGATGGACGTTATCCTCACAGGTGATCAACTTGCTCTGCAAACACACGAGAGCTGTGGCCATCCAACAGAGCTCGACCGAGCTCTTGGAACCGAGGCGGACTATGCCGGAACGAGTTTCCTCACGCCTGAAAAGCTCGGAAGATTCAATTATGGTTCAGACAAAGTGAACATCGTGGCGGATGCCACAGTTGCCAAGGGCCTTGGAACATTCGGCTACGATGATGAAGGAACACCAGCGAAAAGAGTCTTTCTAATCAAGGAAGGAGTTTTCGTTGGGTATCAGAGTTCGCGGGAAACTGCGGCCGAGTTGAAGCTTGGAGAGAGTAGCGGCGGAATGCGAGCCGACTCGCCGTTAGCCTTGCCGATCATACGTATGACAAACGTCAACCTTCTGCCAGGAGATTGGAAGGCTGAAGAGATTATCGAAGACACTAAAGATGGCCTTCTCATGATGACCAATCGCTCATGGAGCATCGACGATAGGCGCTTGAACTTCCAGTTTGGCACGGAAATCGGCTGGAGAATAAAGGGCGGAAGCAAGGAAGAAATGATCAAGAACCCAACGTACATGGGTGTAACCCCTCAGTTTTGGGGTTCGTGCGACGCCGTGAGCGAGGACGATTGGATGATGCATGGCACGCCCAACTGTGGAAAGGGCGTTCCTGGACAAGTGATGTACGTGGGACACGGATGCGGAACAGCCAGGTTCCGCAAGACACAAGTCGGACTCTTGAAGTAACAGGGGTGGAACTTTGGTCAAAGACAAACTATTGGAAATAGCTGAAAAAGCGGTTCAGTATTCAGAGACCCAAGGCGCTGATCAGACGCAGGCTTCTGCCTTTGTCTCAGACACTGCTCTGACTCGTTTTGCAAATTCGCAGATACACCAAAACGTAGCCACAAAAACAGGCGGCGTAACGATCAAGGTCATTTTAAAAAAACGTATCAGCAGTCTCCGCATCAACTCACTAGAAGAAGAGGACATCAAGAAAGGCGTCATGCAGGCAATCAAGATTGCAAAGGCTTCTCAGCCAAACAAATTATTCAGAAGCCTGCCAGATCCTGAGCCTTGGACTCCTATAGAACGTGCATTTGACGAAGAAACTGCAGACTGCACCCCAAAATTCCGGGCTGAAAAAGTCAAAGAAGCCATCGAGAAGGCACACTCTAAATCGCAGATCGTGAAGGCTGTCGCAGGGTATCTCTCAACTGGATCTATGGCATTTGCTGTCGCAAATTCTCTGGGTGTTTCAGCTTGGGCGAGAACATCTTCAGCGAACATGAAGGTCACGGTAATTTCAGAATCTGGTGCTTCACTGGGTTTTGGGACGGCTGAAAAATACTCAAGGCAGGTCAAAGATGTTCAACCGTCCATTCTTGCTGAAGATGCTTCAGAGAAGTCCACAAGAAGCACGAATCCTGTCAAGCTCTCGCCCGGCGAGTATGAAGTAGTCTTGTCGCCCCTAGCCGTAGCAACGCTTCTAATGTACATTGGCTTTGGGTTCTCGGCTACAGCGTATCAGGACTGTCAATCTTTCGTTAACTACAGCCTAAACCAACGGGTTTTCGACGGCAAGCTCACAATAAGAGATGATGCGAGAGACTCTCGAACGCTCATTGCGACACCTTTTGATGGCGAAGGGGTTCCCAAGAAAGCAACGGATTTGGTGACTGAAGGCGTCGTGTCGGAACGCAGCATCTGTTATGACTCGTTCACTGCGGAAAAGGAGAACAAAAAGAGCACCGGGCACGCTCCCATTCCGATGATGGGTTTTTGGTTTGGCAGACCTAGCCCTTCCAACATGGTAATACATCCTGGAACCTCTACGGAAGAGGAGGAAATCGCTGAAACGAATCAAGGCATATTCGTCACTACAGTGCACTACGTGAATCCTGTTGAGCCGACGAAGATTATCCTCACAGGACTCACTAGAGATGGCACCTTTCTCATCGAAAACGGCGAGATATCAAAGCCGATCGTGAACATGCGATTCACCGACAGTATGCTGGCAGCCATGAACAATATACCATTGATTGGCAAGCACTTGGAAATGAACAGGGGCACAACAGTTCCCTCTGTAAAACTGAAGAAACTTAGATTCGTAGGCCTGTCAACCTACTAACCAAAAAGTTTCGTTTGGTCAACCTGAGAGGCCTGAACGCATTTAGCGGTTTTCCAAATCAATACTCCTATGATGACGTGCGTCCATATGATTATGGTTAACGAATGATGCCTGAGGACTTGTTCAACTAATGCACTAAAACAAGTCGCCCTGGCTCCCACATTTTAGCACGCCCATTATTGGACTAGATTCTGCTTGGCTGAATCGGCATTACAGTGAAACAGAAAGAGGAATATTGCCTAACCGCCATGACCATCATTGGAGCGACTAACATGGTCCTGATAGACAACGAGCGCCCCACGCTAATAGAACCTAATTCCAAAAGATTTAAGAGGAGATAAGCCTCAAATTAGTGATGGTAGGGAGAAGGGATACTGTGAAGCTAGGCTTAGTTATGGTAATAGTCATAGGTTTCACCCTAGCATCACTGATTGCGGGGGTCCATGCGACTAGTGTGGTTTACATCAAAATACACACTAACCCCTCTACATTCACAGACCCTTCAGCGTCTTATGACGGATACACACCTGGAACTAACATTAGATACCATATTTACTTGAACGTCACAACAGCTAGCGGCTCGGTCGTTGCTATAACGAACCTCACGACGACTGATACGCTTCCTGCTGGTTTGACTTATGTTTCGGGTAGTCAGCTTAGTGATCCTGCGGCTGTATCATTTTCAGCGGTAGGTCAGGTACTAGTTTGGAATTGGACCAGTACGGTTCTGAACACGGTTGTTAATCCGCCTGAAGTGCCAGCAGGCGTATTCTACGAAGCCACCGTTGAGTTCAATGCCACAGTAGACTATTCAACTCCAGACAATACATACTTGAGCAATATTGCTACAGCCAGCTATAACGAAGTCGTCACTCACCTCTTGTCCCAACCTGGGACTAGTGACACGATATGGATTGCGAGGCCAATTCTGGACATTATCAAACAGGGCCCGACGGTGGTGGAGAACGGCTCCAGCTTCAACTATGTCCTGACATTGAATAACACTGGGTACCTTGATGCTACTGGCATCAACGTCTCAGATTTTCTACCAGTTGGAGTAATGCACACTTCCGGCACATCTACTGCATCGTCAGGCTCGTTCCAAGTTGACACTGGCACGCAGATCGTTTGGACGGGCACGATAGGCAATGTTACTGGCACACACATAGTGACCATAACGATTCCGGTTACTGCTAACACGCCATTGACTTCAATAACTAACACTGCAAATTACACTGCCTACCCAAGCATTGCGGAGTTCACGAATACCAATGCAACCTGCACTACACAGGTACTTCATCCAAGCATTTCGTTAACAAAGGTTCCGAGCGCGGCAATAATTGAAAACAACACAAGCGTGACATACACGTATAACGTCACCAACACGGGAGACACACCGTTAAGCGCAGTAAATATCACGGACAACCTGTACGGATCCATAACATCAGGGCAATCGCTAGGCGTAGGTCAATCCCTCCAATTCACCAAAATAGTTACTCTCACGGCCAATACCACTAACACGGCCACAACCGCTGGTGTCGACGAGTTAAGCACTAATGTCACAGCTACCGCATCAGCAACCGTCACAGTGCTTCATCCAAGCATTTCGTTGACGAAGGTTCCGAGCGCGACGATGGTTAAGAATAACACGAGCGTCACGTACACGTATAATGTCACCAACACGGGTGACACACCGTTAAGCTCTGTGAATATTACAGACAGTGTATATGGAACCATAACATCAGGGCAATCGCTAGGCGTAGGTCAATCCCTCCAATTCACCAAAACAGTTAACCTTACCGCAACGACCACTAACACGGCAACAGCCATTGGTGTTGATCAGTTAAGCTTCAGTGTTTCAGCTACCGCTTCAGCGACTGTTACAGTTGTTCCACCTGTTAACGTGAACATTGTTGGTACCTTGTCAAAGATAAAGATTGGAGAAAACACGACTTTTACAGCTTCTGTATCTGGAGGATTGCCACCATACAGCTACCAATGGTACCTCAACGGAAGTGCAGTTTCAGGCGCAACATCACCTACTTGGACATTTGCACCCACTGCCCTGCAGCCGATAGGGAACTATACCGTCTACGTTATTGTGAATGACAGTTTTACGCAGAGCGCACAGTCGAACACATTCACGGTGACAGTGGCTCCTGCACTCACAGTTCAGATTTCGCCCCTATCAGTCTCGCTGCTCGTGGGACAATCAGTTACTTTCACGGCAACGAACGTTTCAGGAGGATACCCACCCTACAGTTATCAATGGTACATTAACGGCAACCCTGTTCCTGGAGCAACATCTAGCAGCTGGATGTACACGGCGACGTCACCCGGGATGTACTTTGTATACTTGCAAGTGACGGACACGACAAACAACGTCAAGGTGTCTCCCACCGCCAGCATTATCGTCGCTCCCTCCGTGGTCGGAGGCTACTCAGTCGAGTTTTCAGGAACACGGGCGCTATCCCTTCTAGGTCCTGGAGCAATCTATTTCTGTATCGTCGCCTTCCTCGCAACGATACTCAGCGTCGAAAAACGCAAAAGAAAAACCAAATGCTAAACATGCCCACACAGAACATTCTCTTTTGCCTTCGAAAGAAACAAAAAGACGTTAGTCGCGTTCCATCAAGAGCAATAGGATAACTTGCCTCTTGTCAAAATGAAAAATGAATGAGCAGCCCACGCGTCTGACTGATAGGATTACTTTGGAAGAAGACCTTTCATAAGTATAATGCTAAGAAGACTAATTTATGGCAAAGTGGGTTTGACTATCTGCGCCATCGCGTCCAACTTGCCAGCAGCCTTGAGTGCATCGACAACTTCTTCGTCGGAAACGTCGCGTCTAATCTCGATCTTGTCCATGAGAGGCTCGATGTGTCCAATATTCACCCGTCGCCTCTTGACGCCCGTCACCGATTTTGGACCCGTAACAAGAACGAAGCTTTTGTCTGCCAAATCAACGATAACGCATTTTCTTCCGGCTTCTCTTCCAACAAGTTTGACGCAGATTCTGCCGATTTCTATCGCTGGCACATCAAATCCTCCGATCGAAGTACTAGAATACAACGAATCAAACTCGTATTTATAACTTCATACCCAGTCAATCAAATTCCTTTTTATCGACGCGTAAGCACGTGCGTAGAAGAAGGTAACCCAAGATTCCCTTCGACCGAAGGAAGAAGAACGAGGAAGAGCAGCACAGTTTTCAGTATCCCTTCGGGCAAGCTCATTCATAATCACAAAGAAACAACGCAGAAACTCCTTTCTTCCTGTTAGCAGATACGAGTTGCCGACTGATGTGGCCAAGTGCGCATTCCAAGCGTTCTCGTCGGCATGTCTGACAACAAATCTGGATGGAATGCACGGAAGAAACTTTGTTGACAAAATCCTCTTAGCAACTTTCTGATGACCGAAAGATGACGCCAAAGCCAGCGCCATATTCGCATTCTTAGAAAAAAAATCGTGGCCGCCAGGCCCTTTATGGACAGGCTCTTCATCTGCTGCCGTGAAGGGGTTCTTCGCATTAACCACAGTATTGTTAACGAATTCTTCAGCGATCATACGCCACTTTTCTTGCTTGAGTTTTTTCGCAGCAAGTTCCAAGCAATAGGCCATCCAAAAGGGATCGAAATATTCACGGCCTGCAGTCGACGGATGCATGCAAAGATAATCAGCTAAACGGTTTCCAGCCATCAAGAAATGGCGCCTATTCAGACTGCCACCGAAGACCGATTCATATAAAATCCCCGAAAACAACGCGTAAGAACAATCGTAGAGACCCTTGTCTCTACCGTTTTCTACTCCCACAAATCGCTTCCAGTTGGCCATCACATATTTCCAGGCCCAACCCACATTTGTGTCAAAAGACCTGTCCCCGCTCACTTTGCTGTAGAGGGACCAAACCCAAACTGCCTCAAGGGTGTCATGAAAGTCCTCAACTATCGGGAAAGCACCTTCTTCAGCAGATTCCCCTATTTCCCACGGGCACACACAACCGTGCAGAAGACCCTGCTCAACGTACGGAGCAACGATTTGGCAAGTAACCAGAAACTCTGACGCCTTCTTGAGATGACCCTTCAATCCCCTTTCATGTTTCTCAAGTTCATCGCGGACGCTATCGTGGCTGGTTTTCACTCAGTTCTTCTGCTCCGTTTAACTCATTAATCGTTCAATAACGTTGTAGAGCACGGAGGTTCCGAAGACAAGATTCTCTTCGGATATACGCTCATCTATCCCGTGGACCGTCTTTTCCATTTCGGAATATGACGTCTCCGGGCGGATTGGATGAAAACCATAGCAAGCGCTTCCTAACTTTCTCAAGAAGCGAGAGTCAGTTCCGCCTGTAAGCATAACAGGAGTAACGTGACATTCCGGTTCAAACTGCTTCAAAGCCTGCACGATAAGCGTGTAAAGCGGAGTGTCAAGCGCCGATTCAGATGGTTCATTCGCCTGAATTACTTCAAATGCTAGCTTGTCCAAGCCAACGTCTTTCAAGAGTTTCTTGATCTCGTTGAAAGCTTCGGTCGTGGTTTGCCCAGGCAGTATTCGACAGTCAAAAACAGCGTCACACTCGGATGGAACGATGTTTTCTTTCACTCCGCCATTGATCATCGTTGGTGTGACGGTCATTCTGAGCCTGGCTCGAAGTTCCTCAGCCAAATACTTTTCCTTCTGAGCTAATGCGTCCAACACCTGATCGCTCTTCAATGGCTCATGAAGCAGTGTTGAGAGGGTTCTCAGGCTGCTTGAATTTGCCAGGTTGCCTATATACTCGCTAACTGTTGGAACGAGCGAGACCTTTGGACGATAGTGACCGAGCTTTTCGACAACCTTATTCATGCGCAAGATAGCGTTATCAGCGGCGCCTGGGACGGAACCGTGACCTGGCGTGCCAGCAGCCGTGACTTTGAACCACAAGATGCCTTTTTCGGCAGTGTTTATGGTGAAAACGTCCTTTCCGTCGAGTTTTATAGCCATCCCCCCACCCTCGTTAAGAACATAATCAGCACGAACCTTGTCAGGGTGATTTTGAACCAACCATCCGGCACCTGCCTCACCGCCTCTTTCCTCGTCAGCCGTCGCAGCAAGCAGCACGTCACCCTTTAGCTTTGCACCGTTCCTTTTTAGAAGCTTCAAGGCCACAACTTCAACAGCCGTCATTCCCTTCATGTCCAAGGCACCTCGGCCCCAGACGAAACCGTCTTTTACCAAGCCGCCAAACGGATCCACACTCCACTCTTTGGGGTTTGCGGCAACGACGTCCAAGTGTGAGAGCAGAAGCAAACTTGGTTTTCTGTTCTCTCCCTTGAGACGAGTCATGATGCTGCCTCTTCCAGGTGCAGACTCGAACAATTCGCACTTGAAACCATCCTGCTCCAAGTTTTGGGCAACATATTTTGCAGCTGCCGTTTCGTTTCCTGGAGGATTGGTCGTGTTTATGCGAATCAACCCACTCAGAAAATCAGTTACTTCTTCTTGAATTTCTCGAAACAACTCGGCACGCATTGGGCGATCACCTTTGCTTAGGTGTATAATGCTGATCCGTTTAAGGTTTTTTTCTGTACTCACACGCTCGGAATACCGCTTCATGATCAAACCTGGAAATGAAGACTCAGACCAGAATGGTCTGCACGAAACCAGCGCTTGAATTGAGGAGCGCACCAAGATTCATCGGTAACTAGAGGGGTACGTAGAGCAAGATGTATACGCATATGCCAATCGCTAGTTCCAACAACCATAGGATGAACGTGGGCTTCATGAATCTCTTATTTTCGGAGCAGACTTTGACCTCACGATGATGCTGCGCCCAGGTTAGAACGAGGTATAATCCCAGTATCTCCACTAGACTCCCCAGAATTGCATGCGGCAAAATAACCAACGAGCGCACGATTGATGTTCCCAATGTGCTTGTGAGCGCGAAAAGTGAAGGCAACATTATTCCAAAAATAGCAATCGTGTGAAGTGTGACGGCAATGGTCATTGTTGCGCCGTGCTTCGGGTACATGCGCTCACGTTTGAAATAAAAACTCAGAATTAGGATAACGACAATAGCGAATTGAAGCAGTAGGTTCGCGTCAGAAAGAAAAACAGCGTTTGGATTGAACAGGCCCATATGTCATTCGCTCTTGAATCAACTTGCTTTCCGATATGTTTTCATCAGGAAGTGTATAAAAGATTTCACTTTTACTCATCTCTCTCCACTAGCGCGAAGTGTCGTTCGGAGGCGAGGCTTAAAAGCAAAAACGCCGCGTCATTGATTGTTGATGAAGGTGCTCTTATGGAACGTTGCAAGAACCCTTGGCACTCAGAATGCAAGAATCATGATATCGAACTCTACATCGAATTCAGAGGAGAGAAGTTGCCCATTTGTAGGCGTTGCTGGGGTAAGCTCGCTGAGAAAGACTTGGAGTGGTAAGAATGGAAACGTTCGGCATGAACACGGCTAGGTCCCTACTCGGAAGGAACGTCAATCTTCATTTGAAGGATGGCTCAGTAATAGTGAACGTTCTGCTGTCCAGAATTGACAAGGATGAGTATCAAAGACGAGCCTTCGTAGAATGCACTCCCTACGGAGACAGAAACGCCTTTAGAATACCTTTGAAAAGCGTGGCATGGGCAGAACTTTTGAATCTGAACCTGATCATGGTTGGCGGGTAATGATGCTAGCTTTTCCGAAGCAAGGTCGGAAAATCCGCTAGTCGTGACTCGCAATACTCTCTTTTTTCTTGGTTTTTCAATTCAGTGTGACTTTGGCTCAGCGCAGCCGTTTTGGACAATAATAGGTTTTACATGAAGATTTCGATCAATCTTAAATAACCTCTGATGAATCCTTCAGCGGTGTTAAGATGCCCTGTACAGTGGTAGTTGGAGGCTTTTGGGGAGACGAGGGCAAGGGAAAGATAATTTCATACCTAGCTCTGAAGGAACCTGTAGATTTGTGTATCAGGACAGGTTCGGTTAACGCCGCACATACGATCTGGTACAACAACAAACGCTATGCATTGCATATGGTTCCAGGAGGCTTTGTACAGGAGAAGTGCCGTTTGTTGATCGGACCTGGCGCAAACGTTCATGTTGCGCAATTCTTCAGGGAAGTGGAGGAGACGGGAGTCAAGAACAGAATAGGAGTTGATAATTTGGCTTCAATAATCGAGGAGAAGCACTCGGTTCAAGACAAGTCCAGCGCGCACTTGAAGGGTTTGGGCACGACTGGATGGGGCGTGGGACCCGCCATCGAAGAGCGCGTTCGAAGAACCGCGAAGGGTGCGAAAGATATTCCTGAATTGAAGCCTTACTTGGCAGACGTGTCGGAGGAAGCGAACAGAGCGATCCAAGATGGAAAAAACGTCCTGCTGGAAGGAACTCAGGGAATAATGCTTTCACTCTTCTATGGAACATACCCATACGTCACAGGCAGGGACACGAGCGCGTCTGCAGTATGCTCAGAAGCTGGAGTAGGTCCAACAAAAGTTGATGACGTGCTTATAGTGTTCAAAGCTTTCGTCACACGTGTTGGAACAGGCCCACTACCCGGTGAAATCTCAAAGGAAGAAGCACAGAAACGCGGATGGTTTGAAATCGCAGCTGGAACCGGCCGAGATAGACGCTCAGCTCCTTTCAACTTCGAAGTAGCAAAAAAAGCGGCAACAATCAACGGGGCAACTCAAGCCGCAATAACAAAGCTTGACTGCGTATACCCTGACTGCAAGGGCATAAAGGAATTTGACCAGCTTCCTAAAGAAGCAAAACACTTTATCGACGAAGTCGAAAAACAGACCGGAATACCTGTTACGTTTATCGGTACAGGTCAAGACGCTCTCAACATCATCGACAGAAGAAAATAATCATTCTAGATATCTTTCATGATAATGAGGGAGTTTCCATGCCAATCGTCAGCCCGCTTTGTCGTTGCTTCTAAGCTGTGGTTTGTCTAATTCCAAGAATGAGCGTCTTTGTGATCGTGGTTCCGCTTCTGTCGATGGTCAGAGTTATCGTGTCGCCTGGACTTTTGTATCTCTCCAAGTAAATCACTAACTCGTCTCCACGATTCACCTGAATACCGTCGATTTTTTTGATCACATCACCGACCTTTAATCCGGCCTTGTCAGCTGGACCTCCGGCTGTAACGTTGGTTATGTGCATTCCGTCTGTGTAGCTCGGATCGTATTGTATTCCAACGTATGGGTGATCATAATGCCCAGCCTGCAGGAGCGCCGGAATTACTCGCGAGATGAGCATTGACGGTACAGCGTATCCTATTCCGATGAAGCCTGTAGCACCTGTATTGCCTGTTTCTATAGCAAACGTCACGCCCACGACGGAACCTAAGCTATCAAGCAACGGCCCCCCTGAATTACCTGGGTTTATTGGAGCGTCAAACTGGACCACGTCCACTATTGAATAGTCTCCTTCAGGCGGCGGAACCCCTAGAGAAGACAAGAGCAGTACTCTTCCCAGTTGGCTCACGATTCCTGAAGTCATTGAGCTGGTCAACAGGAATGGATTTCCAATTGCATACACTGGTTCTCCGACCAATAGTTGAATTGAATTTCCTATCAACAGAAGGTGCGACTGCGCAGGCAGGCTGTTCACTTTGATCAACGCAAGGTCACTATAAACATCAGGAGTTCCTACAAGCCTGGCAGTTTCATTACTTCCATCGAAAAATGTCACACTTATAGTGCTCGCGCTTTCTATGACGTGGTCGCAGGTGATAATGTCTCCTTGAGTGTCATAGACAAAACCAGTGCCATAAACTGTTGAACCGTCTGTCCTGTCATTTGTTATTAGCACGACTGAGGCTTCTGTTTGATTATAGATTTCGACTGCTGACAGATTATATGTTTGGTTGACATGCGCTTCTTCGAACAGGTTTGTAAGCTGCGATACCGTGGAGTTCAGATTTGCATTATCTGCACTCAGCGAGTCGATGTTCGCCTTCAAGTCAAAATATACCACCACCAAACCTGCAGCCAACACGATGCAGATCATACTTAAAGCCACAATAGGTATAGTACTCTTCAAGTCATCATCCACCCAGCACGGTAACGTTGAAACTAGCAGTAGGATACTTCCATAAAAACCTACAGCTTAGAAAAAAGGGCATAGCTCTTACGGTCGGTTCGCAAAAGTTGATTCTGAATGCCAGCAACATGTTTCTAGTCAAGTAGGTCAAATTGCTTTTGCAGCTATGTTCAATGAAGTCAGCGGACTCATCGCCTGCAGAGTTGACAGGTTTCCATAGGAAGCGACAGTTTCCCATCCCGCTTTTCTGAGAAGTGACGAAAGCTCACTGAGACTGTAGATGTGATGCTCAAATTCCACTCTGTCAACGAACTTCAAGTTTTCTCCGCGTTTTTCGTAGAAAGACCACTTTGTTCTAACGGAAGCATTTATGGGATCGAATTTCCTGTCTTCCAACATTACAAGATCGTCCATTTCTGCATAAGAAGTGGGAAAGAACCTCATGGAAAGATACTCCGTGTGCATTGTCTCCAGTATTAGTAGAACTGCGCCCTCTCTTGAAAGCTGACGGGCTTGCCTGAAAACATCAAGATCGTCGCTTGGCGAGTAGTACCCGATAGACGTCCAAGCATTGACCACAACGTCAAAAGGCTCGAAGCTTCTGGCTAGCACTTTCTTAAGATTTCTGACATCACCCTCAAAGAACGTAACTTGTTTATCGACACCATTCTCCAGAGCCCTCCTTCTCCCATCCTCCAAGAAAACCTTTGAAATATCGACTCCTACGGTTCTGAAACCCATCTTAGCCATAAAAATCGAAATCCGCCCATTGCCACAGCACAGGTCAAGCATAGCGCCCGACTTGATACCGAATCCGTTGAGCACTTTTAACATTCCATCGACGAGTTCTCTGGTTCTGGACCATCTTTGGTTCAGAAGCTTCAGAAAAAGACCGGATCGTTGAATAAACAACTCGTCAATCCAGTTTTTCACGTTTGCACACACTCATGGCATGTGTTGTTTCTTTGTCAACTTCTTCGGGTCAAGGGTTGGAGTATTCGTTTTCACCGCAGACTCTCGTAGAGCGAAGATACGCCGCTTGAGGCTAGGCTCAACAATTCAAAAGTCTTGTACGCTTGCACCATGTTCTTAGCCGTGTATTCTACTCGCAGTCCATCAATTCTCTTAGCATTCGGCAATAGTTCTGCAATATCAGCAAAGTGGCTTGCCAAGAAATCGATTGCCATTCTC
Organism: Candidatus Acidiferrum sp.; assembly: GCA_035623315.1. GTDB lineage: Archaea > Thermoproteota > Bathyarchaeia > Bathyarchaeales > Bathycorpusculaceae > DASPTR01. Next base: position 17,604 of record DASPTR010000024.1, read on the forward strand.
ACAGGCTTCTTAGGAACCAGCACTTCCACGTTGCCTTTCTTGTGTTTGAGCAATGCTTTTCTGACTGATCCTCGAAGGTCCTTTTCAATCCTGAACAGGCTTGAGCTTCTTGCGGAAAGCCTACTCAAAGAATGCTTAAGAGGCACGGTTTCAATCCAAGGCGCATATTTCTTAACATCGTCGATCAGAAGCTGAGCTTCTCCAGCAACCAAAACTACAGGGACGCCCAGTTCTCCCGCAACGTAGCCGTTTAGAAGAAATTCGCTTGAGAGAATCCCGTTTACTTCCACCGCCTTTATGCTTCTGCCGCTGTAGGTATGATCGAAAGTTGAATTTGCTGTTCCGAATTTAGCGTGATATCCGAGAAACAGGGCGATCTCGCAACCCTCAACTCCTGAGATCATGCTGAGCGGTCGAGGATACCCTCTCACGATTTCAACGTATTCAGGCAAGTCGTCAACCAAGAGATTAACCATAGGCCCATGGCTATCAGCGATCACCACATCGTCGAAACCATTCTTGCTCAATTCGTCTGCCACGATCAGCGTGATTCTAGTAGCAATTCTTCTTGCTTCATCATACAACGCGCCCTTCAGATTCAATTGGCCTGGAATAACGACGTACGGCATGCCTTCCATATCAACCGAGATGAAAGCCTTCATGAAGACCAACGAATAACGTTGAATGGGAACTACATTAAAGCATTTCTGTAATCAAGACTGCGAGAGAGCACAGGATGAGGCGTCGTTGCGCAAATCCTAAATTCTTCAAAACTGAAACTGTAGACGAGCCAGTAGGAGGCATGAAGCAAAGATGAAAGAAAAAACTGCTGCAAACGTGCACACTGCCTTCGTTGGAGAAGCTAAGGCCTACCAAAGGCTTCTCATGTTTGCCAAAAAGGCCGAAGAGGAAGATTTGCCACAAATAGGCCACCTGTTCAGAGCCGTGGCAGCCGCCGAAGGCGTCCACTCCAGAAGACACTTTGCACTCCTAGAATCTGTCGCTGACACGCAGACTAACCTAGAACGAGCTTTCCAGTCTGAAATGACAGTGAACGGTGTCCATTATCCTGAGATGCTTCGTATTGCGGAAGAAGAAGGCGACGAACCGGCCGCTTTGGTATTCTCACAAGCCCGCGACGTAGAAGCCGAACATGCTCAGCTCTACAAGAAAGCGCTTAACCATCTCATTGCGCAACGCTCAACCGAATACTTCGTATGCACCGTTTGTGGCCACATTTCAGAGGGCAAACCGCCCGAAACTTGCCCAATCTGCGGAGCTTCAAGTTCGAAATTTGAAAGAGTGCCTTAGAAACTGCAAGAACTAGGGGGCTTGAAAGCTCTTTCGTAGGTGTATGCAGCGCGCAATTCGGAAAGTGGCGTTCCAAATCATCAAAGAGTAACAGATTTTCGTTAGGCTCGCGCTTTTTTGACCTGACTTTCGGCCGAAGCGTTCCCGATCTGATCTTTCAATGAGACTAAAATGCTCTATTGAAATTGAATTGTGATCCTATTCCTAACGTATCGTGAATTATTTCAAAAAATGAAGATGGAACCTTTGACGGTCAAAGATAAATAGTCTGCATCGTTTGAAACTATCAGATGTTAACGCATATGCCATCCCTGCGTTCTATGAACCGCAGAAGGGACTCGATCATTATAGTCTCAGAGATATTGTCATGTGCAGTCAAGGGAGTGAAAAAGAGCGAGATCATGTACAAAGTCGGCCTAAGCTCCGCTCAACTGAAGAAGTATGTAGAATTTCTCCTTATATCGAAATTGCTGGTTGAAAATAATCATTATCAGAGACCAACATTCGAAACAACGGCGAAAGGAAAGAGCTTCCTAGAAGCGCTAGAAAGAATCAACAAATTACTTGATTAGTGCATGCATAACTGATTCATGAACGCAGAATAGCTATGTTGGCTTTGCCTGTTTTTCTTGCCTGCCGCCTGACTCACAAGAATCAAGCATCTGCCAGAAGTTTCAGGTTATTTTCTGTGCCTCTGGATTCTCTCATGCTTTTGCGTTTTTCTACGCCAATCTCGTTTCTTCTGCGTTTTTATGAAAGCCCTGCCGTAGCCATGCTGGGGAACATCTCCTCCTCCCCGGAACTGGTCTATACTCTCGTAAAAAGTCTGGTAATCCATTTGATTCTGGCGAAGAGCCATGATGTTCTCGTTTAGCTTCTTCCTCTTCTCAGGGTCGGTTACCTTGTCATAGATGTCAGAATAGGCTGAATAGGCAACATGAAACTGAAAGTTCGTCGAATCATCGATCGAAAGCTTCTCGGGCGAAGTCGGTTTTTGAGCGTCAGATTCTTCAACCATGTTTTTCCAGTCTCTGGCAATGATTATAGAATGAAACGTTCGCCTTTTATATGTAACGTCTGTCACTGAAGATTTGCATGCCATGAAAGTCCTGCAGCACTCGCCAAGAAGCCAAGATTCCAAAGATTCATTCGCTTGGTTAGAAATCCTCGAATCGTGTAGGCTCTGAAGTCTCACGGACGCTCAGCAGCTGAAGCCCGCGCAGATGATGCCCATCGGTCTAGAACCTTACAGTATACTCCTGCCCTTTTCGAATTGCAAGTGTAGTAGAATCCCCAGCAACATTCAAAGCATGTTGCCACCTGTTCCAGCCTACCATGCTTGTTGATTCGACGGAGAAACACTATTGCTCTTCTGCCTTCGTTTTGACGTTTGGAAGTAACGATCGTTGCCCTGACGACGAAATGTGTTTTCTTCTTCTCGGTCTTCAGGGAAAGATCGCCTGCTTTGCTAAGAAGATCCCAGACGAAATCAAAGGAATTATTCAAAGCTACAAATCCACCGTGCGGCTTAACCGAGGCCAATGAGCACAAGTCCTACCGATCGAACATTTGAACGGACCGAAGTAATATGCTTTCGGAAAATCAGCAAGTTAACTCAAAGACTAGCCGAGGAAACATGAAAAGCTCCGATCACGTTTATGCAAAGGCATGACTGCAGGATCCAAAAAAACTTGCCAAACAGGAGACACAATAATTTGCCGAGTCAGAAGCTGGCGACCCCTCTTCTTTTTGAAGAGTCATACCATTTCCAGAGCTCTATGATCGTTTTCTCAGAGTATCCATGTTGTTTAAGCAGCATTCTCCATCTTGTTGGGGGTCTCACCTTTAGATCAGCCTCATGACCTGTGATTGAACAATCTCTCAAACAAGTTAAACCATATGAATCTGCAATTCAATTTCTGTACGTGTGTTGCACACAACTACACTAAGAACAAAGACCGTTTTCTATTCGGCAAGTAATCCAACAACCCATCGGATTATTCGCCGACGAGTCATCATTTTTCCCTTTTAGAAGAGCACAGTGTTCAGTGATTTTGAGCAATCACCAATATATCAGACTGGTTGACATCATTGAGTGATCGCTACGAAATCCAAATTCACGTATGTTGGGATAAGAGTGACGGACCTGCAAAGGTCCATCGATTTCTACACGAAGATTCTCGGCATGAAAGTCATCGGTCGAGGCAAGATCGAAGAGACCAAAGGAGAAACGGTTGGCCTGCAGAGCGAAAAAGACGGTTTCACTCTGGAGCTTAACTATTACGAAGTCGGTAGCCCATACAACACCGAATACAGCGTGGGCGAAGGGTTGGATCACCTAGCCTTTAAAGTCGACGATTTGGACGATGCCCTAAAAGAAGCCAAGAAAGCGGGACATAGAACCATCCTGCAGATGAAGGCAAACGGAGGCCGATGGGCGTATATAGAAGATCCGAACGGAATATGGATCGAACTGTTTTAGAATCTTAGGGCTTCGAATACTCCCGCATTTCATAAATCTTGCCGCTTGGCTTTTTCCTCTGACCGCATTATTCCGAAAATATTCCCTTCGGTGTCCGAGCAGTAGATCATATGGCCTAAGCCCGGAACGATTGTCTTTTTCTGAACGACTCTTCCGCCCGCCTTCACAACTTACTTGGTGAACTCGTCGACGGAGGAGACGTCAACAGTGTTCCAAGTGGTTCCCTTACTCACACGATGCATAATCGCTCCGTTGATGCCAAGTTGCTTGTCTTCACCCGCGCGCGCTAGAACCCGCGTTTCAAAGACGAATCGTTTAGAGTGACAAGGGATTCTCTATCTCTCTGTATGCTCTGAAGAATTCTTCAGGGCCTTGCTTCACGATATTCTGCAGAGTCAAGGTTCCACGCTGTTCCTCGATTCTCTGAGCCATGTAACAGCCTGCTATGTACCACAATCGCTTGGGCCCTGCACTCATGCTTCCGAGAATCTGATAATCTCCGTGGCGCAGCTTACGATCCGCTGCACTCTCAAGTTTCGACAACACAGTAAAGTAATCATGAATCCTTGCGTTCCTTTCATTTTCGTTCAGGAGAACCTTATAGTCATTAGCTAACAGTC
>DASPTR010000025.1:0-10604 GCA_035623315.1 Candidatus Acidiferrum sp.
CTGCAGACGATGCAGTTAATTTTCTGAAGGACTTCGACCAGTGGAAATCAACATTCAAGGCAGTGGATGAGCATCTCAACAGCCATGGGCTGTTCATCTTTGACGTGTTCACACCGAAAATGCTTAGAGACACGCTTCGAGTGTATAAGCACAATTTCTTCCTAGGTCAGCTTTCATCGCTCAGGGAGTTCCCTCTAGGATACTACTTTGACAGAGCGGTAATAAAGGACAATACGCTTACGTGGGACTGTAGAATCTTTGAAAGACTCCCAAATGGACTTTACCAACTAAACGAATACAAATTTAAAGAGAGAATTTACCCAGTAGCAAAGATGAAATCTGCTCTCTCTGAATGCTTTGACATACTTGAAGAAGACCTCAGGGAAGAAGGAAGAGTAATTCTGTTCGTTTGCAGAAAGAAGGAGTCTCAGATATCTGAGCCATGACCAGTTGGTTTTGGAACCTTTCTTTTCTACGCTCTTGAAATATCCTTTATGAACGAGTTTGACCACGTTACTCTTGGAGATATCTATGTTAGGCGGGAATACGGGAGAAAACCCCGCCAAATAGCGGGTTCTTGCAACATTGCTGATATACCGAGCGAATTGAATTAATCAGTTGGTTAAGAGACAAGAAAAGACAAGAAAAGAAAGCAATGGCAATATATGTTCTGCAATTCTCAACTCTTCTTTGGCTTTCTGAGCATCGAACCTAAGTAGAGTCCAATGAAACTTAGCACTAGCACGATAATCACGTCGAGGAACAAGGCAGAGAGAGCCACGCTATTATCGAAATAAAACCATTGAGTCGCCGTATAGGTAGGATGTGGATTTGCTTCTCTAATCGTTGAAATATAGTCCGAAGATGACGTAGCAATCCATAATTCAAAAATATATGCGAATGCGACTAAAGCTACTATTTTCAAGATTGCTTTAATGCGAGTTTCTTCCCATATCTTGCCAGCGAAGACTACCCCCACTATCAACGCACTAAGAAGAATCGCAATGAACAGGGCTGCCACTTGTCCTCCGCTCGATTGGATGTTGAAAACTAGTCCTACTGGATACTCGAACAAAGCTATGAGTACCACAATGGAGGCCACAGCAATAATGACGTCTCCAAACTTCAACCTATCACCTCCCTCAGAATTAGACAACAAGATGTGTTCTCGGTTCAGTTATAACTTTTCCGCAAAACCAAAAACTAGCTCAAAAGAGTATGTCGAAAGCGTAGAGCGGAAAAACGCTAGTTTATGCTTCAAGCCGTTTTTGCTTACTTTAACCTGTATAGTGAAACTACAGTAAAATCGGAATGATAACCGCTAGCAAGTCAACAATGTTGTGAATTATTACTGCACCCCAGATACTGTTTGTTTTGTCATAGAAGTATCCGACAAGTATTCCGAAAAAAAAGGCGAAAGCAATGCTTGAGATGTCTGAAAAATGAAGAACTGCGAAAACCAGTGCAGTAAGAATCGTCCCAAGCCGAATGCTTCCTTTGCCCACCTTTAGCGTCTTTTTAAGCGAGTTGTTGAGTCCAGTCTGAACCTGCCCTCTGAAAACAAATTCTTCTGATACTCCCACTAGAACGCTTTGGAAAAGAAAGTTCATAACGATTGAGAGGATAGTAAATCCAGCGAGAGATGTCTTCCCGTAAATATAAGTGGTGAGAGTGGCGAGGGGAATTACGACAGCAAGCAGGATAATCCAGTTTGGAAGCCATTCCCGAATGGTTTTACCGCTTAGGTTGCCAATGGGAAAGCGTTTCTTCAAGGCAAAGTACCAAATGAGTGGTATTGCAAGAAACCAAAGGTGCAGAATCCAGTTGAATATCCATGAAGAATTTTCATTTAGTTTCAACAGATGGAAGAATGATGCTGAGTTTAGAATGAGTAAGCCTACAATAATTAGTCCAAGTGCAATGACCGAGTCGTGCCAATTAAGTACTTTAGAGTTTCTTACGTTGCTCAAAGAAGCGTTATCAAGCAACTCAAATAGTCACCGTTCTCTAGTTGCTTTCGGTTCGGCTATAACTTTTCCGCGCGCGCGGGGTTTTCGGGAGACATCTCCACTATGGTCTGGGTTCAAATCTCTCCCGGCCCACTTTCCGATGAAGCCCATGCGCGCAAACAAATCCAAACGGGATAAACCTTTAAGCGGATCGTAAAAGATTCGGACACTCTATCACACTCCATCAAACTCCATCAAAACAAATCCAAATGGAATAAAGTTTCAGGCGGACACCAGCGGAACCGCCAACGAACGCGCTTGTCTCTGGTTCGTTTAAGATCAAGACGAGTTGGAATAGACACCTGCTTCTTTGCACGTTCGTCGGGTGATGATCTTTGGTGAGTTCATGTTTTAGGTGTTATGGAAACGCGTCTAGTTATAGGACGGAAAATTTTAAATTGTCAAGGCAATAATAAATGGTTATTCGTTGAGGTTTGACTCATAGATGTTTAAGGGATGCTTATGAGTACACACGCGGAGGATTTGAAGCTTCGGCTCATGACTATTGAGCTTTTGAGAACGGCGAAGTATAAGAGGAATATTACGTATCGTGAGCTGGCGTCCAAAACCGGTTTGCCAGTGACCGTTCTGAGCAGGTACGCGAAGGGACATGTTCTGCCGAACACGGCGAGGGCCAAGCAACTGTGGCGTGTTCTGACGAAGCTTGTGGGTTTGGAGCCTGAGCTTCGGAGTAGAATAAAGTTTGATGAGGACGGGTATTTTGATAACACCGAGATTGTAGGAGATTTTAACATTCTGCAACAAGCAGCAAACCATGCGCTGGCGAACTTTGCTGGAAAACGTGTGACGAAAGTGTTGACGGCGGCAGTTGATGGAATTCCGTTAGCAACGATGGTTGGGAACGCTCTTGGAGTAAACCTTGTCATCGCGAAGAGGGGAAAAGAGGTCGGCGTTAAAGCCTTTCTTGAAGAAACTTACGTCTTGGGCCGGGGCTCTGGCGTAACGATCACTCTTTACATTCCAAAGGAGATAATCAAGAAAAGAGACAGCGTACTGATCGTGGACGACATGATCAAAACAGGAGAAACCCAGGCAGCCCTAGTTAACCTTGTTCGAAAAGCGAAGGCCGAAATCTCCGGAATCTTCTCTCTCGTCGCCGTGGGCGAAGAATGGAAGAAGAGGTTAAAAACAACCAGCGAATCTCCCATCGAAGTCATAACATACGTAAAATCACCTATTGACTCGAGCACTCACCTCTGACCGCGCAGGTAAGTGATCATTACTCCCCGCAGAAATCTTTGCCCAGCACTTGTCGACAATACAACTAGACCAATGACGCTCGAAAAAGAATTCAGAAATATTCATTTATGAGAAGCGCGTGCTTGGTCATGGAGAATACACTTTTATCTGCACATTGGCTTAAGGGTAGAACACTTCATTGAGGCCTGCAAATGCGTACAATAGAGTGGCACCAAGGGAAAATCGTAACTATAGACCAGACCAAGCTTCCAAACAAAACGATCCTGCTTGAAATGAAAGACTGCCAGGAAGTTGCGAAAGCGATCAGACAAATGAAGATAAGAGGAGCCCCACTGCTAGGAGCAGCTGCAGCCTTCGGTCTAGCCTTATCCGCCCAAAACTCAAAATCAAAAACAAAAGCAGGTCTAATCAGCGAATTGGAAAGTTCAGCAAGAATCTTGAAAGAGACACGACCTACTGCTGTTAACCTGTTTTGGGGAATAGACAGAATATTGAGACTGGCAAAAGACTCAAACGAAAATGTTCAAAAAACGGTTGCTTTGGTGATCAAGGAGGCCCAAAAGATCGCCGACGAAGATGTAGCCGCGAATCACTTAATCGGCGAGTATGGGTCTGAACTGATTCATGATGGCGACGTAATCCTGACTCACTGCAATGCAGGAGCGCTTGCAACCGTCGACTACGGCACGGCCCTGGGAACGATAAGAGCCGCATTTGAACATGGAAAGAAACTCAAGGTCATTGCCTCAGAAACTAGACCGCTGCTACAGGGAGCTAGATTGACCGCTTATGAATTGCAGAAGGATGGTATACCCGTCACTTTGATAACTGACAATATGGTCGGATACGTTATGCACAAGAAGATGATCGATGAGGTCATCGTCGGAGCTGACAGAATCGTGAGCGACGCGGTCATAAACAAGATAGGCACGTTCAATGTGGCAGTCTTAGCCCAGAAACATGGGATTCCTTTTTACGTTGCAGCTCCAAAATCAACGTTTGACTTGACTAGAAAATCGTCTGACGTAGTTATTGAGGAGAGAAACCCTGATGAGGTCACCCACGTAGGTTCATGCAGGATTGCTCCTGAAGGAGTACGAGCCCTTAATCCGGCATTTGACATAACTCCGCTTGAATACGTCACGGCAATTATCTGCGAAACCGGCATTTTATATAAGGAAGACTTCCGTAAACTTGGAAGCAGTTGCTTTGAGTAAATACGTGCGCGCTGATGATGGTTGAAGAAATGACTACGAACAAAGAAAACCTACCAGGTAATTCTGAGGTCAAGATTAAAGGCTCGGTGACGGCGAAAGGCGTTAAAATCTCCAAGGATTCAGACGTGATTGAGCTTTCTTCCAGAGGATACGGCGTCCAGCGAGACAGCGAATTACTGCTTGCCTTCTATGAAGCGCTTTACCTCGTGGAAAAGGGAATCCTCGAGGTTGACGACAAGAAATCCGAGAAGCAAGACTTTCAATGTCTCCTTCGATGCTACGAAGAAGCCGACAGCGAGGCATGGGTCAAATATTTGGCCTACCGTGATCTGAGAAGCCGAGGATACGTCGTCAGAGAGGGATTCGGCCTGGGCGTGGATTTCCGAGCCTACGAAAGAGGAGAATACAGCAAGGACACGGCCAAATACCTGATTCTGAGCATTCAAGAGGGAAAGCCCGTTTCCATTCAGGATTTAACGAGCGTACTGCAACAGAGCCAAAGCCTCAAGAAGGAACTGGTCTTAGCAGTCATGAACCGCAGAGGCGAAGTAGTCTACTACTCGGTTTCACAGTTGGCTCTAGCCTGAAGGGGAAAATGCAAGATGCCAGAATTCAAAACGGTCCGTGGAATGAGAGATTTTCTGCCCGAAGAAACGAGGATGATGAAGTACATCGAAAACAAGGCTAGAAGCGTGGCAGAATCATTCGGATACCAAGAAATCATGACGCCGATCGTTGAGTCATATGAACTCTTGGCCACGAAGGCAGGAGAGGAAGTTCGCCTACGCATGTTTGCATTCAAGGACCTAGGCGGACGCATGGTGGCACTGCGACCCGAATTCACACCTTCAATCGCCAGAGTTGTCGCAACAACATTGAAGAACGAGCCGAAACCCTTGAGGCTCTTCAGCGTTGGAAGCCTCTATCGTTATGACGAGCCGCAAAGAGGACGCTACAGAGAGTTTTGGCAATCGGACTTCGAACTGGTAGGGTCAAGCAGACCTGAAGCAGACGCCGAAGTGCTGATGGTTACAGCAAGACTGATGGAGAGAGTGGGGCTAAAAGACTATATTTTCAAGGTCGGTCATGTTGGAGTCCTAAGAGGAGTGCTTATTGACGAAGGGTTGAATGAAAAGGCACAGAACGCCGTTCTGCAGCTGATGGACAAGAAACAATACGAAGATTCGCTTGTGCGTCTCAAAGACTCAGGAGCCTCAGAAAAATGTTTGACCGTCTCGAGGGGCCTAATAGGGCTTCGGGGCAGCAATATTTCCGAAACTGTGGAAAAAATGAAAACCTGCGTCGACGGGTATGAAAAGGCTGTCGCCGCCGTCGAAGACCTGAAAGAAATTCTGAAGTTGGTTGTTGATAGCGGATGTAAGATCACCGTCAACGTAGAAGCTGGTTTTGCCAGAGGACTTGAGTATTATACGGGGATGATCTTTGAAGTATACGTTCCCCAGCTCGACGTGGCATTGACCGGCGGCGGAAGATACGATAAGCTTGTTGAACTGTTTGGAGGACAACCTACGCCAGCCGTAGGCGTCGCCAACGGTGTCGACAGGATGATGTTGGCCATGCAGGAGCAAAAAGTAACCCTTAAGGGAACTGCAGAAAAGAAAGTCATAGTCATTTCGGCAGGAGACGAAACCAAATCTGAAGCTCTAAGAATCTCACACCTTCTCAAGGATGCCGGAATAACAGTCGAGCTTGAAGTAATGGGAAGAAAAATGGGCAAAGCCCTGGAAGATGCAGATAGAAGAAAATTAGATTATGCCGTGATCGTTGGCAAAAAAGAATTTGATGAAGGAAAAATAGTCCTAAAAGATTTGAAGAGAAGAAAACAGACCACTGTTCGAATCGAGGAACTGCAAGAAACTCTGAAAAGTTGAGGTGCAGTATAATGTGTCTGTCAAGTTTCAGAAGAGCAGTTTCGCTAGTTTCTTCAATGTTCCCTTGGCTTTCAAACACTGATCAGAACTCATCGTCTCCTCAGGACCGCAAGTGCAATCGCTCTGACGATTAAGATGACGCCTAGCAGCACTATTATGGCTGCCCAGAAGATGAACCAGTTGTTCTGCCGCTGTGTTATATCAGTTATTGTTGTCGTCGCGATTAGGTATGTGTTGATGAGGTAAGCGGCCCCAAACCAGAAAACTATGCTTGAGATTGTCCTAGCCGTTCTTCGCCGTGGTGAAGGAACAATAAACCTGAATGCTAGAATCAGAATTTGGAAGAATCCCCAAGCTAAACAGAATTCCAGCACTGCATTGTAAACCTCAGTGTGGACTCCTGGATCTAGTGGCACGGGAACCGTGACAGTAGTGTTGCCAATGGTCCTGTTTGTCCATGCGTTTGTGTTCACGAAGTTTTGGAGGGCACTATAAAGACCTGGCCTGGTGACGAAGATCATTCCCAATAGAACGAAAAAGACTCCTACAGAGATGGCAGACAATAGGCCTTCTCTGAAATAACGATGAGGCGTGTAGACATTGTCGTTCAATTCATTGGCCTCGAAGGTCGTATTTGACGTTAGAAGGATATAATGTTTTTCGGAAGTTGTTCCGTGAAAAAGGTGTTAAATACATGCTATATCGATTGAATTAGTACTAAAGGTGAAGGCTATGCCGAATTGTCCAAAATGCGGGGCTGATGTGGATGAAAAAATGGTGTTCTGTCCAAAATGTGGTGCGGCCCTTCAAACTCAGCAACCTGCTGATTGGAGAGAACGTCGGAGAGAGATTCGAAACGAATGGAGGGAAAGAAGAAGGCAGATGAAACAACAAAGGCACGAAAACGAGAAAGGCGAAGCAGCAGGGTGGGAGAAGACAGAAAAACATGAATACTTCCTCATCGGACCGCTCATCGGGGGCTTGATCTTGATATTCTTAGGCATAGCACTTTACTTGGTGCTGGTCGGCGGCGCTGGAGCTGAAGCCTTGTGGGCTTCATTTCTGGTCGTGGTTGGATTGATCATCATAGTCGGAGCCATATATGGAGTACTAGTAGCCGGCCGTAGACATCCTAAGCCCTAGATCAGTTCACCTTCAGCATGACGTTGAGCAAATAACGGTGCACCTACCACATCATGTAAAGCGTTTAAAGCGATATCATTGATTCTTTACTGAGCGCTAGCAACATTGAAGTGAGAAAATGAGTTCAAGAAACGTTACTGGAACATGTTACTTTTTGGGACACAGCCATCTAGACGCTGCGTGGTTGTGGTCGTTCGACGAGACGAAGCAGGTCTTCCACGATACTTGCGAAACGATCCTGGAACTGATGGAGAAACATCAGCTTTTTTGCTTCTGCCAGAGCAGTGCCCAATACTACAAATGGCTAGAAGAGGAGTACCCTGAAACCTTCAAGAAAGTGAAGAACAAAGTGGAAGAGAAACGCTGGGAAATCGTCGGCGGAACATGGGTAGAACCTGATGGAAACTTGCCTTCTGGAGAATCCTTCGTTAGACAATTTCTTCTTGGAAAAAGATACTTCAAAGAAAAATTCGGTGTTGACGTTAAAATTGCCTGGTTCCCAGACTCCTTCGGATACGCTTGGACTCTGCCTCAAATAATGAAAAAGGCAGGCATAGAATTCTTTCTGACCCAGAAAATGCTCTGGAACGACACCACAGTTTTTCCGTACTACTTTTTCAGATGGACAGCCCCGGACGGTTCATCAGTTTTTGCCCACGAAACCGTCGGATCATACGATGAAACCGTCGAAGAAACGAGGATATTTGAACAGATGAAACAACTGAATTCTCGAAGCCAACTAGACGACCTCCTCGTGCTTTTCGGAAAGGGAGATCACGGAGGCGGAGTCACCGAAGACATGATTCAAAGAGCATCGGAATTTGTCCAAGGAAAGAAGCCCGTGAAAGGCAAATTCTCCACGTCCAAAGACTATTTGAGCACTGTATTGAAGAAGATCGAAGAGAGAAAGATTCCAGTAATCAACGATGAGCTGTATTTTCAATTTCACCGTGGAACATACACAACCCAAGCCAAAGTCAAGAGGAACAATAGAAAAGCTGAATGCCTCTTGGAAACAGCTGAAAAATTCTCGACATTAGCGCGAACGTGTGGGTATGCGTATCCGAGCAAAGAGCTTAAAGAAGCTTGGGAGAAACTGCTGTTGAACCAGTTTCACGATGTTCTGCCAGGATCTTCCATACCAGAGGTCTACAAAGACTCTGAAACATACTTCGAATCCATCTTCCACACCGGAAACAGGATAGTTTCGAAATCACTCAGGGCGATTGCTGCGAAAATCGACACTTCTGGAGAGGGCAAATCGATTCTAATCTTCAACCCCCTGTCATGGTCAAGAAGTGATGTCGTTGAAGTACCAACAGCAGAATTGGGCGATGAATTCGAAATCTACGACGAAAAGGGGAGGATGATTCCTTTTCAGAAGGTAAAGGATGGAAAAATGATTTTCACGGCAGAGATTGTGCCGCCGTGTGGTTATAAGGAATACAAGGCCAAACCAGCAAGGCGCAAGAAACAACAATCATTAACAGAGCTGTCCTCTCAAGAGAGTAAAGCAGAGATCAGAATAGAGAACGAGTTCTTCGCAATCACGGTGGACAAAGCGACAGGGCTGATAAAAAGCGCGTTCGACAAAAACAACAGGAGGGAGATCTTTCAAGGCGATGGAAATCGGATTCAAGTATTCGAAGACTACCCAGTGAGGGGAAGAACGTGCGTCAACTCGCGGATAGACGCGGCTGTCTTTGACGCTTGGGAAGTGTTCATCTACCAGCAAAATGAAGGCGTCAAATACGTCGAATTAAACCAGCCAGTTGAGGTGAAACTCGCAGAAACCGGACCAGTAAGAACGCTCGTTCGAGTGAAGTACAAATATGCTCAAAATGATCGACGAGAATCGGCATTTACTCAGGAAATCATCCTTTACCACAAGATTCCTCTAGTCGAGTTCAGACTAGACGTGGATTGGCATGCGGAGCATAAACTGGCAAAAGTGGCCTTTTCCTTAAGCGCTCACAGCGACTTCACGACCTATGATGCTCCCTACGGCTTCATCACGCGTCGCAACCCGATCTCATGCGATGCTACGCTGGCTGAGAGGGCCAAATACGAGGTTCCAGGCCAAAAATGGATAGATCACACCAGCGCGGACAACAGTTACGGCGTAAGCCTTCTGAACGACTCCAAGTACGGGTTTGATACTGCTAACGACATGATCAGGATGACCCTGCTCAGAAGTGCTGGATACCCGTTTGAATTGCGAGCCGCGTTCAACCTTCCAGTAATCAGGGGAGGCGAGGCTGAGCTTACGGACCAAGGAGAACATCACATCGCTTACGCGATATATCCTCATCGCTCCGACTTCAAGGAAGCACGAACAGCTAGAAAAGCCTACGAATTCAATTATCCCACGATGCCGATCATCGAACCCAGTCACGATGGAGACCTGCCGAAAGTCTTCTCGTTCTTTTCGGCTGAACCAGAGGACATAATCCTAACCGTTATTAAAAAAGCCGAAGACTCACACGACGTTTTGCTTCGGTTTTACGAGACGTCAGGCAAAGACACAACAGCTGTTATTCGTCTAGCCGAAACTTTTGAAGGTGCAAGCGAAACTGATCTCATGGAAAATGAGATTTCAAGACTACCCTTTCAGGGCAAAGTCATTGAACTGCCGACTTCCAAACATGAAATAAAAACCATAAAAATGATCACATAAGCGCAAACAAACGGTGCCATTGGACTCATTCAACATCGAACCCCAAACCCTCCAAAAACAAAAAACGCAAATTAGACGATCCGCAGTTCTCAAATAGTCTCACCAGTTAGTCCTCACACTAATAGCGCATTCACCTCGTCTGCTTCTCTTTTCTGTCTCATGTCATACACCGTTTTATCCGCTTCCGAGAAGTAAACATGCTATGATTCCGATTAAACCGCAAGATTGTGTATGAATTGTTGCGTGAATTTGAAAAACAGTTAATAACCCATGTCGCAACATTCGGTCTAAGGCTTTGAACAAGAGAGGAGTCACATTGCAGCTCCAGGACCTCATCGCTTGGATGCGGTATCTATTCGTGCAGTACGGGTATTTCGGAATATTCATAGCAAGCCTTGCCGGTGCCCTGTCTATCGTCGTGCCCATTCCAGACACTATCGTCATT
>DASPTR010000026.1:0-7057 GCA_035623315.1 Candidatus Acidiferrum sp.
TGTGAGCCAGGCATGCGTAGAATGTTATCCACTTGTTTGGTTGATTTCTCTTTCCAACCTTCCAAGGAGACTGCACAGGAGTCCAGTCCAAAACATATCTCCCCTTCTCATCCACTTTCGCATCGAGAATGCTCCAAGCTCTTCCAAGTCTGCTGTCTTTTCCGTAACCCATCTTGCTCAAAGCGAAGAGGACTTCGAACACGTTGGCTCTCCACGTTATTGGAAAACTGTTCCTTTCCATATCCTTGTTGACGAGCTCTTTTGGATTGGTGCTCTTGAATATTCCGCCTCGAAGCAGGAAGTAGTCTACAAGCTTCTTTATTCTATCATGGTTCCAATATTCTGATAGATATGAAAAAGCCAGTAATGCTTTCACACTTCCTCGTATGCAGCTTTTCACGGCCTTTGTTTTGTACTTTCCTTCGTGCCAATCGCACAGGTAGCCACCATCACGTCTCTCGGTGTGAAGCAACAGGTCTATGCTTCTCTGCACTCGTGAATCGCTTCGGTATCCCAACATGATAAAAGTCCTAATGTTCAAGCCCAGCAGGCACGAGTAATGGTGGCGGAAATCGCCGTCCTCCTTTTGAAGATTCAGATATCTCTCTGCGGCTTTCGCTACCTGAGAATTGGTTCTATCCATGCGAAGTTCAGCCAAATAAGACAAGCAATAATGCGTAGTACCAAAGGCTCCGTACTCTGTCCCATCACCAAGCAACTTGCCAGTACTAGCCTTCTTTTGAAGCCAAAATCCATCTGGATGCATTTTACTCAGCAAGCTTTTTACGGGAACAGATTCAGCAATCTGTCTCTTGCATTCTACGGCTTCATGGTCATCAGGAGATTCGCCTGACAACTCTACCAGCGTCCAGTATTTCATTGAAGGATCTTCTGGTTCGAGCAACCACTTTATCACATCTTCTGAAACCAAAATGGTCACTTTGTCCTTACTCATGTAGACTTCTGGTTCAGACTATAGCCTTTCCGCAAAACCAAAAACTGGCTTCCGTAATGTGAAATGGAACTTTCTTCTGGAATCGTATTCCACAAATTTTATATGACAAATCGGTCCAAACAACCTAGAGTGAAACAATTCTGGAAATACGTATCTCCAGAGAGTTATGTGATATGAACACGAAGGTTCTTCAAACCTACCCAACATATCCGATACTTTTAGTGGGCCGAGCCATTTTCCTTGCCGTATGTGTCTTCCTGATCGTGACAATAGACCTGAGCTGGCTAGATAAACTACTATTCGGTGGCCCGGTAGCTGTCATTATCGGCATAGTGGCGGTTTTCAGATATTCAAGGGGCTTGACTGCGGTTTCGAAGAAAAAAGGAATAAATGATATTGAGTGGCGCATGGTTTATGCAACTATTTTCATGGGGATAGCGACCAGCACCGGGTTGTGGCTTGCACCTGACATCGGATTTAGTAGCAATGTTTTTCGAATTGCCCTATTCTTTTTCAGCGTGGGCTTCGTTCTTGGGGCCACAACAGGAGAACAGATCTTCTTGTCCAAGACGGAGGCGACATGAATGAAGAGGTACAAGTACCTAATTGCTTCAATCTTCTTTGTTATTTTAGTGGCAGGTTATTTTGCCCCTGTTGGATCGATACACGTTCAGAATGATGCCGTTCGAAATGCGACGACGGATACGTATTATCAATTAGACGAACTACAATTACCTGACGAGATGACAGTAGAAAACACAAGGGCTACCACAAGAAGCATTGATTATGACGGATCCTTCCTGGGCACGACCAACATGACGACATACAACATAGTAGATTCCAACGGAACAAGTTACATCAAAACAATAGCCACCTACTATCCTGCAGACAAATCTGACTATGGCCTAATCATTCAAACACCACTCATACCAGAATCCATATTCGAAAACTCAACTAACGTCAACACTGGCAGCGTTGATACTATAGTGGAGAACCCCGTGAGGTACACTTGGGACGGAAATGTCACTTTTATTTCCACGAAAAGCAGACCCTACTACGTAAAGTATGATCATCCAGACAACGGACCATACTCAAATGCCACGAATGAAATCCCGCCAGATGAAGCAGATCCACCAACAATTCTCACAGGCTCCGACGGTATTGACATTGTTCATATCCCTGTTCATGACATGAATCAAATGAAGACTGATAATGAGTTTGGAGGTGCGGGCGCAGCATTGTTGGCAACAGTGCTCGGACTCCTCTTCACACCCGAACCCGTAGCAACAAAGGTCGCCGCTGCGATTTTGGTCATAGTATGGGCCACAATAGCATTTGTGTGTAGTGCATTCAACTACTGGTTGGACACATACTGGAGGAGTGAGCTGAATGATGGTTGGACCTACCTGGGAGGATTCGGAAGCTGGTCGATTTTTCAGTGGTGCTGGATCAGCTTTGGAGAATGGAGAGACTGGCACTTTCCGGTAATATTCATTGGTCCAGGTTGGGATAGTGGCTATGACGGAGCCCAAGATCCGTTCGCATGGAATGTTCCTTTTGAGACGAGGTGCATAAACATTTGGTATAGACCCGTATACGACGGCGAAGGGGATGTGGCAAACGTTACCGTCGAAGTGAAATCCCCAAGTTCAACCGCGACACGTGTCGAATATTCCGACCATCTTTTAACATGGGGAAACTAGCGCGCGCTTAGATTTTTCATACTCTCAGCCTTCCGAAGCCTTTTCCTGTGAACTCTAACGAAGATCAAGGCTGTGGCAGATGCTAGGAGAATTACGGAAACAATAATGATGATCAAGTAGGTAGGATCGAAACCTGATGCTTCTGGCGCGACTTTTATCTTGACAACTGTGACGTCAACAGGAGCAGTCAAAATATAGGTCAGGCTTACAATGTCGTTTTCTTCTTTCAGCGTCGTGGGGAGTGGGAAGGAATTGTTTAGGCTCAACTTAAGGGATTTTTGTTGGCGTACTCTATTTCGTAAGCAACTAGGCAATAAACAACTTTCAGGATCCCCTACTGTTCTTCCATAGTAGTGCGGGGGGTGGGATTTGAACCCACGAACCCCTGCGGGATAGGCTCCTGAAGCGTTCGCGCACTTTTGCAGTGCTCTACGCCTTTAGCCATGCTTGGCGACCCCCGCGCATTAGTTGAATGCTATGTGGAAATGTTTAAGAGTTACTGTATGTTACTACGTGAAAACGGTGAAAGCAGTTGCCGACGCACGGTTCACTCTCGAAGGCAGGGAAAGTCAGAGGTCAAACTCCTAAGATACAGGCTGGCGTGAAGAAGAGCCAAATGCCTAGATTCAGGAACAAACGAAACTACGAGAAAAGGATAATGCTCCAGAGAAAATCTGGCCAAAACTGGGTTTAGGACAGACTGAGTCTTTATCTTCTCGAAATTCAAGTATAAAGCGTATGCTAGAAGCAACAATAATCATTTTGAACGCCAACGTTGTGACTCTGAATCCTAAGCAACCACACGCACAAGCAGTCGCAGTATATGACAATAAGATAGTTGCAGTAGGTTCCGACGAGCAAATCCGCAAATACGCAGGTAAAACAACAAGAACAATCGATGCGAAAAACAACACGGTCGTCCCAGGACTCAACGAATGCCACGCGCACATGGTCAGCTTTGGACAATCCCTTCAGAACCTTGATCTGAGAGATGCCAAGTCGATTCCCGAAATCCAATCAAGACTTCGCAAATACGCAGAGAAGAACTCCGAAAAGAAATGGATTCTAGGAGGACGATGGGACCAAGAGAAATTCGCTGAGAAACGTTATCCAACACGCTGGGACCTGGATGCGGCAGTTTCAGACAGACCTGTCTTTTTGATACGGGTCTGCGGCCACATAGGAGTAGCCAACAGCAAAGCCTTACAGATAGCTGGAATAATCGGTAAAACTCTGATCCAAGGGGAGAAAGCGAATGCCGGCGCTCACAATGAAAAACATGATGGTCTGTTGCGCGAGAACGCTCTAGGGCCAGTTTGGCATGCTGTTCCGAAGCCAAGCCAAATAGAGCTTGAACAAGCTTGTATTTTAGCATGCAAGAAAGCGGTTGAAGCCGGACTCACATGCGTGCATTGGATCGCGGGGTCCGCCCAAGAAATAGACGTTATACACAGACTCTATTCCTCAAAGATACTACCATTAAGAATCATTCTTGGGATTCCAGTTGGAGGATTGGACTCTCTGACAAAGAGTGGAATACGAACTGGCTTTGGAAATGAATTTGTAAAGATTGGTTTCATAAAGATTCTATCTGACGGCTCTCTCGGAGCGCGCACTGCAGCGTTGGCGGAACCCTATTCTGACAAGCCGGACACGTGCGGTATGATGCTCTACAAAGAAGAGAAACTCTCGGAGCTCGTAGAAGAGTCTCACAAGGCAGGTCTCCAATTGGCTATTCACGCCATAGGAGATCGCGCCGTAGAAGTCGTCTTGAACGCTTACGAGAAGGCTCTGAAAAAGTATCCTTCAAAGAATCACAGGCACAGAATTGAGCATGCCTCCGTTCTTAACCCAAACTTGATTCGAAGAATGAAACGTCTCAGGCTGATAGCATCTGTTCAGCCTCACTTTGTCGCATCAGACTTCTGGCTAGTCGACCGAGTGGGAGACGCTCGCGCACGCTGGGTGTACCCGCTCAAGACGCTCATGCATGAAGGCATAACCGTCATTTCAGGATCAGACTCTCCAGTGGAGCCGATAAGTCCCATTCTAGGAATCTGGGCAGCCACCACGAGGAAAATCGTTCCACAGGAGAATTTGACAGTTGAAGAAGCTCTGAAAACGTACACGTCATACGCTGCTTTTGCCTCCTTCGACGAGGACAAGAGGGGAACCATCGAACCAGGTAAACTGGCGGACCTCACCATCCTCTCGAATGACCCTTTCAGCGTCACGCCAAGCAGCATCAAGCAGATTAAGGTCAGAATGACGATCGTCAACGGCAGAATAGTCTACTCTAACCCTCATTCGACGAAGTCTTAGCCTTTTTGGTCTCGGCATTCCAGAAGAACGCGTAGTAGATTGTGCTCGCTACGAAATAGGCTATAGTCATGTAAAGAAAAGGTGAAAAATAGTCGTTATTAGTCATCATCACGCCTGAAATCGAGGCAGTCACTGCCCTCGGAATGCTGTCAGACATTAACATCAAACCACTCGTCGTAGCCCGCTCTGCCGGAGTCACCGATTCCATCTGAAACGCCGTCCCCACTGGACCAGCCATGTTCATCAAAGCGGTTCGCACGATGTATGAACTACTTGCCCAAGCCACTGTCGGCGAAAAGGCTGTAAGCATGATGAAGGGCATAGAGAGATACTCGCACAACACGACGACCCTTGCTTTCGACAACCTTCTGGACAATGCTGGTGTTACGAGCGTAGCTATGCCCAAAGTTATGTTACTGATGGACGTGATTATGCCAACTTGCTCCTGCGTTGCCTTAAGCTTGTTCCTGAAGAAGGGATTGACAAGCGGCACTATGAAACCAGCCCCGAAGCCTATCAACGCCGTAGGTATCATGAACTTGATTATCGTCTTCGAACTCTTTATGTTCCTGAGACTCAGAAGATCTGCCATTCTCTGGCCTGCCAACCTTTTGTTCTGCTTCACGAAAAGAATGGGGAACACAGCCGCCAAAGATATTGCGATGGAGATTGCCAAAGATATTCTATAACCCACCGGCGAACCGTTGAGTCCCGTCGGCAACCCCAATCTTGCGTTGAAAAGGTCAGGCATGAAACCACCTGTTGCGGCACCTATAACTGCCATGATTATTCCCAGCGTGGACTGAAAACTAAACAGGTACGTACGTTCCTCGGGATTGCTGTTCTCCACCATGAAGGGGGCAGAAGCAACGGATGATATGGTTCCAATCAAACCCGAAGCGAGACTCGCAAGCAGCAAACTTGTCGGCTGCAAGACGAGGATTTGAGCCAGATTAACCAGATTAGCCGTCGCACCTATCAGTATAGCCCTCTTCGGCCCAATGCGTTCGCAAAAAAGGCCAGCGAGCAACGCGATCAGACCAGCCGCGATCGCACTTGCCGTGAACATGTTGCCGACAAAACTTGTCTGGAAACCAACTTCAAGCAGATAATAATAAAATATTACACCCCAAATTCCAGAACCAAGGCCTTGAAAAACCGTAGCGACTAGAAAAAGCTTAGAACTACGACTAAACGTGCGGAGACGCTGAGAGTATTCATTGATCCTAGGGATAAGCCGCACGACCATCACACCAGAGATTTTCTAGCATAAGCCGCTTGGACATAAATAAATTCTGAGGATCCAACGAATTTATTTCCACGTCCATGCAATTGTTATCGATGGTTGAGTCCTGTTTGAACACAACGGTCCCGCTGAGAGAAATCGTCGATGCACTGCTTTGCCTATCCGAACCAACAGGCAATGATCTCAGCCGCATCAAGATCAACATCGCAGAAAAATACCGACTTGCAAAAACGCCTTCGAACTCCGAAATAATAAGCATGCTTCGAGCCGAAGAAAAGATGAAGCTTCTCCCACTTCTGCGAAGGAAAACGACGCGCACGATTTCAGGAGTCAGCGTTATAGCCGCGATGACTAAGCCCTACCCATGTCCACAGGCTGAACCTTGCGCCTATTGCCCAGGCGGCCCTTCATTAGGTGTTCCTCAAAGCTACACTGGTTTTGAACCAGCCGCAATGCGAGGCCTGCAGAACGAATTTGATCCCTACAAGCAGGTGAAAAAGCGCATTGCCCAACTAACCGCCATCGGACACAAGGTTGACAAAGTTGAACTAATCATCATGGGCGGCACTTTCCCAGCTACTCCAATTGACTATCAAGAGTGGTTCATCCAGCGATGTTTGGATGCTATCACAGGTAAGAAATCTGCAAGTCTTGAAGAAGCACAGAAGACCGCCGAGACATCAAAAACTCGAAACGTCGGCATAACTGTTGAAACCCGACCCGACTGGGCCAAAGAGCCTCACGTCGATCAGATGCTCAAGATGGGCGTGACACGCGTCGAACTCGGCGTGCAGAACCCGAACGACCAGATTTACCGTCTAGTCGGCAGAA
>DASPTR010000027.1:0-12564 GCA_035623315.1 Candidatus Acidiferrum sp.
GCGCCTACTATCAAGCCACCAAAACGAAGTCTAAGCCTGTACCAGGCATTTCACATGCGTTGAGCAGACTCTCAGGCAGAGTCAAATTGGGACTCATCACGAGACGTCACGTATCAAAAGAAAAAGTGATCGAAGAGCTAACAGCGTTCGATCTAGCAAAGTACTTTCAATCCATAGTTACCGCCTGTGACACGCTCACTCCTAAGCCATCCCCCGAGGCACTAATCAGATGTGCAGAACAATTGAACACAACGATAACAAACTGTGCTGTCGTAGGCGATTCAGTCGCCGACATAAGAGCCGGAAAGAACGCCGGCACGAAAACCGTGGCAGTTCTATCAGGAATCTTTTCTCGCCAAGAACTGAAAAAGGAAAATCCAGATCTAATCTTGAAAAGCGCAAAAGACCTCCCTGACTACCTAGAATAGCATGCAAAAGTGACCCACAATATAGCAGGAACTGAAATAATACCGAAAATTATCGAACAATCTTATAGAAGCAAACACGAATAAAGCTTATTTAAAGCTTTTAGCCTATATTCTTAATCGGAGAAGGCTTCGAAGCGGGAATAACCATGAACTTCATAGAAATACTTCTATCACAAAAGCTCCGAGAGAAAGACCCGATGCTGGACGTTCTCGGGTCAGACCGCAAAGTGCTGCAAATAGCATCTCAAGATTTGATAAACTACCTCAAGGTCCACTGGGAACTCATTGGAAAAGAAGCAAACGAATGCGACATAGTAGAGAAGCTGGAAAAATTCTACAACGAAAATCAAGGCGAACTCGAAGAGTTCCTCAGTATATGGACAGGAATATGGCTTAGGAAATGGAAAGAACGAGTAAAGCTACTGATCGGTAATGAGAACAACAACCGTTGGAGCAAGGCCACAAAGATCCTCACCAACGCCGAACCAATTTGGAAAAACCTCTCAAATCGGCAAGCCATCGAGGAAATCGTCATCCTCACACTTGTCAAGAATGGAGAAATCTGCGGCACAACAATTCTGGCCGAAAACTTGCTGAAAATGGAATTAGGCGAAAAAAAGAAAGACTACCTCACAGAGAAAGAGCAAATACTGAACGTCGTAAACAGCACCTTGAGAAAAGCCCGCGAATTAGCCCAAAGCAAAGGGCCTTTGATCTTCGTAAAAATTGACAAGGGCTACTATTCCAATCCTTAGGCACTAAAGAAACATATCAGAAATCTTCATGGTCGACGATTGTTTTCAGTATAGTCTTTCTCTGTGAAGATTGCGCGTTTGCCAAGAATACTTCCTGATAGTTGTCCTCTCTCCATAACCACAGGCTGCGCATCGTTTCTTTGCGACGCTGTAAGCTCTTCTCCCACACCGTCTGCACCGAATATGCACGGTCTTGCCTTGGCGTTTGCCGAATGACGGTGTTCCTTTTCCCAAAAACTGTCACCTTGGTGGTGGCGAAATCAGAACTACGTTGTCTCCCCTGACTATTATTAGTCCAAGCTTTTTGACGGTCTCGGAAGTGGTAGTGTCTTCTGTTTCCTCAAGAACCAGGTTCAGGTGTTGATCAAATCCTTTGAGTCTTCCACGTAGGCTTTTTCCACCTTTCAACCTGACGAGCACAATTTTTCCGAGGTTCTGCTCAAGGATCTCGGTGGTCATTTCGCTCATTTGCGCATCCTCATACCATACTTTTATCACTTTTATACTTGGCATTACACATTTAAACCTATCTAAGTGGAAACACTATGCCGGAAAAGAATGCCAGATATTTCCTAAGAGAGAAAGAATCCAAGGCCCTTCTTGACAAGGGTTCCGCAAGACTGAAAACGGATCTCGGGAAGATTCTTGCAGGGAAAACTAGTCTTGAGATTGTAAGGATGGATTTTGCCGATGTCTTCCTCGTAAATGGTAGGCCTTCATTTATCGAGGCTGAAGGAAAGTTCTATCCCACGTTAATTTTCGACGAGCTTCTTACGGCAATGCCTAAGCTTGTAGTTGACATGGGAGCGATTCCGCACATATGCAAAGGTGCTGATGTCATGGCGCCAGGTATCAGGGAATTTCACGGTGATTTTTGCAAAGGAGATCTTGTCGTGGTCATTGACGAGAAGCATGGAAAAGCAGTGGCGGTGGGAGAAGCCCTGTTTAATATTGAGGAGGCTAAAAAGACTAATCAAGGACCGATAGCTGAGAACATTCATTTCGTTGGTGACAAGGCATGGTGCCGAATAAGAGAATTCGAAACAAAGGCCAGACTCAATTCTTGAATTCATGAAACATTTTTATAGTCAGTTCATATTAGGAATTCAAGCCCAAGATTGGGAAACGCTTAAACTCTAAGAAAATGAATAAACGTATCAAGAGAGGACAAGGTTGCCGGGACTAGGCAGAATACTCCGTAAACCCAAGAAAGAAGAAGGTGATGGAGTCAAGATCACGCCTGGAAAAACATACCTAAAGGCGTTGCCTCTCCGTGATCTTACGGATTTGGACAACATGAAGAGCGAAGTGAACTCTGGCAACATTTTGATCATTAGGATAACTCCTCTTGCAAGCAGGAGCATCGAAGATGTCAAACGTGCAGTCAACGAGTTGACGGAATTCGTTGAGTCTGTCGGTGGAGATATCGCAAGGTTGGGTGAAGAGCGAGTGGTCATTTGCCCGCAAAATGTGAGAATATGGCGGGAGAAAACTTCAGCCTCTAACGAACCTATCGCTACAGCAGCCTGATGGTCTCCAACAGACCAGGAGCAAAGGCATCAATTTCGCATCTTCTTTGCAAAAAGCTGGCGATGCTGAGGCATTTTGCTCTTTCCCCATGACAGACGAGAACTCTCTCTGGTTTTGTCTTCAAATGAGTAAGGTAGTTTATTATCTGCCGCCTGTCTGAATGTCCCGAGAAACCTTCAATTGAATCCAAATGAAGCCTTACCTTCGTCACATCCATCTTGCCTTCGGCAGTGACCAGGGCTACTTCATTCATGCCTTTTTGAACTCTTCTACCCAACGTACCCTCAATCTGATAGCTCACAAAGATAATCGTGTTTTTTTCGTCGCTCGCCAAGTTCTTGAAATATTCGATCACGGGACCACCTTCAAGCATGCCAGACGTCGCCATGATAATGCATGGCTCGCCCTCGATGATTTCTTGCCTCACGTTTGGATGCTCTACAACAGTGAAATAATCTGATTGAAAAGGATTGATTCCCTCGTGCAATATGCTTTCACGAACTTCTCTTCCGAGGTATTCTGGAAAAGCAGTGTGTATAGCCGTCGCTTCTGAAATCATTCCCTCAATGAACACAGGCGCCTCTTTCATTAGGCCCCTGTGCATGTACCCATCAAGTATGAGCATTATCTCTTGGGCTCTTCCCACCGCCGGGACTGGGATCAGAACCTTGCCTTTTCGATCCAGAGTTTCATTTACGAGCGACGTTAAACGTTCTTCGGCTTCGACTCTTGAAGGCATAATATCATCTGGTCCACCATACGTGCTCTCTGTTATCACCGTTTCAACCCTCGGGAACTCTGTGGCAGCAGCCTCCAAGAGCATGGTTCTTGAGTATTTGTAGTCTCCTGTGTAAACGATGTTGTGTAGGCCTTCTCCGATATGTAAGTGAACCATCGAGGAACCAAGAATGTGTCCCGCATTATGCAAAGTCAACCGTATGTCCGGAGCTATGTCAGTCACGGCCCCATATCGTAGGGGATTTGTGTGAAGGACACATTCTCTGACATCTTTTTGGTCGTAGTACGGTGTCGTTCCTTGCTTGTTGGCCACATCCAGATAGTCTAGCTGAAGTAGTGTCATGAGGTTTGAAGTTGGGGCTGAGCAGTAGACTGGTCCATCGTAGCCATACTTGTAGAGAAAGGGTACTAACCCGCAATGGTCAAGATGAGCGTGGCTTATCACAACAGCATCCAAAGAGTCAAGCTCAAACCCTGGGTCGTCGAGGCGTGGGAAAGTTTCAAAAGGCTTTGATGAACCTGGGTTGGTCCCGCAGTCCAGTAATACGCTGCTCTCCCTAGTTTGAAGAAGAAACGCTGATCGGCCCACCTGCTGAGCCGCTCCCAGAGCGGTTATTCTGACGTCTCCGACATCGTAAGTTTTAGGCCTGAAAATTCTTTCTCCGACGGCACGCAGAATTCTCTCCCTATCTTTGCTTTCAGAATGAAGATAATGACGCATGTGAGTCACTATTTGAGAGCGTAATGGAGGGCTTCTTAGAACTTGAGGACGCCATCTGGTCTGTTTGATGATTTCTTGCAGGATCATTCCGTTCTTTCCGATTACAAGCCCTGGTTTTTTTGCTTCAATTATTATTTCTCCCAGGCTAGGATCAAAGTTTATGTCAGTCACTTCGGCATCGGATGAGACGATTTCTCGCACTTTCCTTTCAGCGTCTGCTTCAGGAAGTCTCACGGAGGGATCGGAACGTATTACTATGCGTTTTCTTATGACGTTGACGATGTCTGCAATTAAGCTGCTTTGCTCGACTAGAATCTCTGGACGCTTGGTATATACTGCAAGTGTTGGTCCTTCATATTCTATTCTTGTTACTTCGGCTTCTTTTGGAACGTGCTGAAGTATGTATTGGCTTATTTCGATCTTGTCCCTTTCTCGGGTTTGGCCCACGAGGTTAACTTCCCTAATTTGTTAAGTGCTTCTTCTTTTCCCTTTCAGTCAATTCACGGTAGCCTTTTTTGTCGATTATGGAAATGTTGAAACTGTCTCCTGTTGCAGCATTGCGCTTCATGGCGGCGTCCAAGGCTTTGACAACTATCGGGAGCAACTCTTCTACAGTAGAATCTTCTCTGAACTTGTCATCTAGTACCCCATAGGCCACCGGTGAACCCGATCCTGTCGAGACGCATTTTTCTTCTATTAGAGTGCCAAAAGGGTCTAGTCGAAACACGTGAGTGCCAGAGTCGTCCAAGCCTCCCACGAGCGCCTCGGTCTCTAAAGGTACGTACCTGTTTGAGAACAGCAGGTTTGCGACGAACCTCGCAGCCGAGCTCACTGGCATAGGTCTACCGTTGTTGATCTTGTACAGTTGAGCGTTTGCAATCAGAATGTCAACGACTCTTTGCGCGTCTGCCACTGTTCCGGCAATGGTCATTGCGATATGATCGTCAATCTTATAGACTTTCTTCCCGTGTTTATGAGCCACAAAGTAGCCCATGCTCACGCGGGTGTCTGAAGCAAGTATAACGCCTTCTTTGCAAGCAACGCCGATAGTTGTCGTTCCCTTCATAGTCAATTTGTCTGCTGCATCATCGTTTATCATATCTTATCTTCACCTAAAATCCAAATGTGACGAATTGCTTACTTCACAAGGAAGTAGTGTGATGTTATCATTGTGTGGGATTTATTAACATTACGGTATCCATTGGCAGGTTCAGACGGGTTCTCTTAGAAAAGACTGCCAATGTTGAAAGATTTAAAACGTGCGAAGCACGATCTACTAAGGAGTCGGCCATGAATGGTGTTGGACCTTGTCTCTAAGGCATCATCACATGCAGCTTCCGAGAGAAGTGCTCGTAGGAAACGGAGCGATTGAGCAGGCTGCGAACATTGCTCACAAGTTAGGGTTCAAAAACTCTGCGCTTGTGATAGCTGGTTCAAAGACAAACGAAATTGCGGGCAAAAATGTCAGACAGCTCTTGGAGGACAGGAAGATGGAGGTTAACACTTTTCTCGTTGAGACGGCTACGATCAAAGATGTTGAGGCAGTGGAAGAAAGAATAAGGACTTTGAAGCCGCAGATCGTTTTCGGAGTAGGAGGTGGGACCAAGATTGATGTTGCAAAATGCAGTTCAGCCCGTCAACGTATTCCTTTCATAAGTGTTCCGACTACGGCTTCGCATGATGGGATATCTAGTCCATTGTCTTCTATCAAGGGATCTGGCACGCCGTATTCTGTTATGGCTCAGGCTCCGCTTGCGATAATAGCAGATACGAACATAATAATGCAGGCTCCATGGCGTTTTGCGGTCAGCGGGTGTGCAGATGTGGTCGCGAAGCTTACTGCTGTGAAGGATTGGAAGTTGGCGCATGAGGAGAAGAGCGAGTATTTTGGGGCGTACGCGGCCAGCCTGGCATTGATGAGTGCCAGACTTATGATCGAAAGTTCTAGTTTGATAAGTGAGAAGAGCGAAGAAGGTGTTCGCGTGCTGCTGGAAGCTCTCATTAGTTGTGGTGTCTCTATGAGCATCGCTGGGAGTAGCCGCCCATGCAGTGGTTCTGAGCATCTTTTCAGTCATAGTCTTGAGGCTGTAAAACCAAATTGTTCTTTGCATGGGGAGCGATGCGGTGTGGGAACGATAATGATGGCTTATCTGCAGGGGGCAAATTGGAAGCAGGTTAAGAAGACTCTGGAGAGATTGGGAGCGCCTGCGAGCGCAAGTGATCTTGGCGTGAACAAGGAGGAAGTCGTAGAAGCGTTGGAGTTATCAGCAACTCTGAGGCCAGAGAGATATACGATTTTGCGAAAACTGAACCTGAGTAAGGATGGATATGAAAAATTGGCAAGGACGACAGGTGTAATATAGCCTAGGTCTTGGTTTCGAGTTTCTCTTTTGTCTTTGTGGTTCTTCTTGTTCGTTTTTCAACTTTTGGTTTCTTCGGTTCGGTCGTTTCTGGTTGTTGTTTCTTTGGTTCCGTCGCTTCTGGTTGTTGTTTCTTTGGTTCTGCCTTGTAAGTTTCGACGAACTTGATTTCTGTGACGTCTGGAAAGAACTTTTGGACGTCTAATGCTATTCCTCTTTTGGCCACTTGTATTCCTTCTATGTAGAAGGCTTCTTCTGGCATTTCGATTGTGATGGTTTGCGCTTTGGGGGAGAGTTCGAATTTGTTTTCTTCGACTGCGGGGGTTCTTCTGTGGATTAGGGCTCGTAGTTTCTCTTCGTTGACTTCGAGTTTTTTCGTGACTGTAACGTCGTAGACGAGGGTTTTTCCTGCCAGAGGCGGGTTGAAGTCAAGCAGGACGCGTCCTGCCCCCAGGGCTCGTATCGTTGCGGCTTTTCCTCCGTAGTCAATGCGCGCTCCGAGTGAGGGGGTTATTCCTTTTTCGATCAGGTTCCTCAGAGGGACTCGTTTGACTTTCTCTGGATCTCTTGGTCCGAATGCTTTGTCTTGGGGGATTTCGACTGTTGATGTTTTAGCAATTTCCATCGTTGTGAGACTGTCATCTAGGGCTTTTAGGACCCATCCTTCGCCTACTACAACGAGTTTGGGCTCGTAGATTTCGCCTTCTTTGTGCAGGTGTTCTTTTTTTGCGGTTTCTGTGCTTGTTGTGTCAAAGACTTCTCCGGTTT
This sequence comes from Candidatus Acidiferrum sp., assembly GCA_035623315.1. Taxonomy (GTDB): domain Archaea; phylum Thermoproteota; class Bathyarchaeia; order Bathyarchaeales; family Bathycorpusculaceae; genus DASPTR01. Next base: position 7,301 of record DASPTR010000027.1, read on the forward strand.
CTTTGACTCTTGCGGTGTATTCGATAGTTATGAAGTCGCCCTTTTTTAGACTCACGGATATCATCCTTTGAAGTATTGCCAAACTAAGTTTCAGACCTAATAAAAGCTTTCCTCTGGGTTTCTAGCATGAAAGTCTAAAGAAGAGTATTAAGTTAGAAAAAGTGGGTTGATTATTCGATTCCCCATCTTTTGGTGATCTTCACAAGGAGGAAGATTACGAGGGCCACGATGATGAAGGTTATAACGGCTACTAAGAAGTCGCCTATTCCGAATAATTGTCCTCCGTATCCAGCGGGGGGGTTTCCTTGTGCGTCAAGTGTCGTTGATGGAAACGGGATCTTGTAGGTTGCTAGATTTCCTAGTCCAGGTAATGCAAGACCTATTATGGGCATTATCAGGTCTTTTACTAGGGCTAAAACTACGGCTCCTAGGTAAACGCCTATGATGAAGGCAACAGCAAGGCCCATGACCTTGTATTTTGATATGAAATCCATGAATTCTTTCCATAAGCCCTTTGGCGCAGGTGCAGCAGGTTTCGGTTCAAGCAACTCACGTATTTTCTTCAGTTCTTCTAGCATTTCGTCTTCTTTTGTCAGAATTATCACCTCTGACAAGTCTGTTTAATTTGTTTTATAAGTTTTTTGACCAAGAGAGCAAGCTGAGCAATTGACGTGCCGACTCCGTGTTAGAATGAAAGATTTAGTTGGAAGGTGTGTTTCTAATTCTGTTTCCGTTTGCCAAATTCCGAAGAAACTGTCAGAGACAAGTTCGGTTTCTTCAGCTTCCTATTTGGAAGGCATCTGCAGTTTTGGGATGTTTTGCAACCGAACATGTGCCTACCCCCCTCCTAGGTCGGTTTTCCGCGACGGAAAGTATCTGTATTTTGGGATGTTGCAACATACGAACATACACGAGTTCATCATCATGGGCTGCTATTCTGTTTTGAGTGTTTGTCTGTATTTTCGGATGTTGTAACATACGAACGTACACCGCGGCCGTGAATTTTATCTGTATCTTGGGATGTTTGAACATCCGAACATATAGCCTCCCCCTACTAGGCTAGTTTTTGGTTCTTCAGGAAGTCGTGTTGTTTCTTTAGGTGAAGCTGAGGAGGTTTGAGTGATTCATGTTGGTGTTGACTGTTCTGTGGGTGGGAGGGTCAGCTTTCGGTTCAATTCTGTTTTCATTTCGCATTGTGTTTATGTCGCAATGGGTCGTTTTTGAATTGGGCCTAGACCCATGTGGTTCAACCTTCTAAGAGAAACTGCCTTTTTCTGAGCGTTTCAAGTGTCCTTGTTTTCGTCAGCGAGGTCATTTATGACTTCTGCGGCTTCTTCAATAGTTCTTATTGTGCCTTTGATTTTTCGGATGTATTTTGGGAAGTTGAGTACTCTGGTCACGGTTAGGCCCTTTTCCGTGATTGCGTAGAGTCCCGCTTTTTGTGTTAGTCTCTCTTCGATTAGTCCATTTTGGATGAGGAACTTCAGATGTCGCGTCAGAAGAGGTTGATGAACCTGTGTTTCGAGTGCTAATTCACTAAACATGAGTGGCCTGTCTACGAGGGCTTCGAGGATGCTTTCGTAGGATTCTAACCTTGTTTTTCGCAAGTCACTCTGCCCATCTGCGTAGTTTTTATCCATGGGGGATAAATCAGTTATGAATGTTCAATCTGTACTCTTTCGCGTTGATTGAGACAGACTTTGCTGGAGAATGAGGAATGATAAAATCGTTATGTACGTTAAATCAACTGTAAGAGTATGAGTATTCCGTGCCAAAAGAGTGCGAATCTTGCGCCAGAGCTTCCCACTTTCTAAAACCAAGAACTACCTTACACTCATTCAAAGATAATCTTCTCTTAAAAACAGAAAAAGAGATGGAAATGAGCCATATCCTTTAGCAGGATTTAGTAGAATTAGACTCTAATGAGTGGGAGCCCGGGAGATTTGTGCCTAGGCAAGAATTTACACTTTTCAGCCTCAGATTGAACCGTCATCTTCTTTCTTTTTCTGTTTTTGCGGGTTTGGTTCCGAAGGTTCCGTAAGCTGATTTCGGGATGTTTTCGACTGCTTCTCTGAAGTCTTTTAGGGGCATGGCTAGGATGAGTTCGTTTGGGGACCATTTGCGTGCTTTTCTTTCGAACATGGCGATGAGGTTGATTTCTGGTTTGTTCTTTGCTAGAACGTTGGTTATGGTTGAGCATATGTTGCTTGCAGGATAGTACGTGAAGGGTTGGGCGCCTCTGAATGAGACGAGTCCTAGCATCCTGTCGGCTTGGGCGGGGTTAGCGAAGAGGAAGATGATTTCTGGTTCTGTTTCGAATTTTTCCAGTGGGCCAAGTGTTAGGAAGTCACCTCTTTTGACGGGTTGAGGCTGTTTGCGCAGTGAGGTCAAAGCGGCTTCTTTGGATTCGGCGACCTTGTGGTGGTCGGTGGAGAGAACTGAGGCTATGTTTTCTAGCGGTATGATTTCCATGCCTGTGAAGTGTTTGCCTCCGAAGCAGTTGCAGTTCTCTTTGGAAAGAATGAGCACGGTTTCTTCGGTTTTCGCCACATCAAGGGCTTCGCACACGCTGAGTTTCAGGGTGGAATCTCCAACTCCAGCTTTTGACGTGAACTTTCCAGCGATCGGCTTCCACCTCAAACCCAAGGTTTCAACGATCTTTCTGGCTTCGGCCTTGAACTTGCGTGTTTCCGTGTGTCCAATTCTTCCTCGGGATGTCACTGTTTTCTCATTTGTCTGCTCGCTGTCTATTCGAGTTTTGTCGGTTTTCATGGTCCAGTAGTATACTGGTGATACTACTTAAATACAGATGGAACCGAATGTATACTTGGCGAGTATGATGAAACGCAAGAATGAAGATAGTCGACCGATTCCGACCGTTGAGTTTAAGACCTGTCCTATCAGTGCTAGCCTAGGCGTTCTGGGAAAGAAATGGACTCTCCTCATATTGAGAGATATCGCTTTTCTGAAAATTGACAGGTTTAACCAGATCCGCCGGACCATTCCAGGCCTGACTTCAAGAGTTCTCATCATGAGGTTGCGAGAGCTTGAAGAAGAGGGACTCATAGAACCTGTGGTGATACAAGATCAGCCTAGACTCGTTCGCTGGACTCCTACGAAAAAAGGGAAGGACACTATTCCCATTCTCTTGAGCTTCATATCTTTCGGTGCGAAATGGTATTCAAACTTAGTTTTTGAGGACAAACGAGCACGCACGCTAGAAGAGCTTTTTCCAACAAACAACGCATACATAGAAAAAGCAGAGGACAGCAAGAGTCTCTCTTTCAAGCCATCGTCAGCTTGATACTTTCTGCTCGGCTAATGTTTGCATCACAGCCATACAGGATGCCCATGAGTTTGGCCAGACTCCAGGATGGTTTTGTCTTGTTTGAGCTCAGAGTGATGACGCAACCTGGGAGCTCATCTTTTGATGAGGATGATTTTCTTCCCAACTTTTCTTGATCCCGCCATATCGAGATCCAACATCTCTCCCACAAAGCCTGCGTTTGAATCGCAAACGCCCGGAGCGTGGCACTTGCTGGCGAACTCCTTGTTCGCGATCTTAAAGTACAAATCAAACTCTGGAGAGTGGTAGCCCGGGAGAGATTCGAACTCTCGTCGGCGGGTCCAAAGCCCGCTATGCTTGGCCACTACACCACCGGGCTTTAGGTCATGGAAGCTTTTAGGTTAGCTTTTTATTGAGTGATTCATGATTAAAAGTTTCCTGTCTTTGCGTATTTTGAGGATGATCTTGCGAGTCTCTCTTATTGCGTTGATGGCTTCGATTCTCTCGACATTGTTCAAGTCTAAAAGGTCAATGATTCGGTCATAGTTTTTGGGGTTTTTCGCCTCTAGCTTCTTCAGGGAACTCATCAGGATCGTGCAGACCGTGTTAACGTTTTTTTCACTTGAGGATCTCAGCATAACGTAGTTCTCGGCAATAGCCAGAAAAATGGTCTTCAAATAATGCGAAGCTTCAATTGTTTCACCGCAATCGATGATGGATTTCGTTCGGGCTATTACGCCTTGTAGAAAGGCTGAAGCCAAATAGTAGTTTAGGTTCGCCTTGATTATTGAGTGAGTGTAGGCTGATTTCTGCAAAATCTTATGCGTGGTCAAGCTGATTTCTTCCCATGCTGCTTTGAAAAGCCTCAGTTTGTTCTTCATGCTCGGTTCATCAGCCTCTTTAAGCCTTGAGATTCTTAGGTAGTCTTCGAAAATTGTATGCATTCCAAGTTTTGTGGTCGAGCGTTCCGCACGTTCTAAGAAGTGACTGTTCGAAAAAGGCTCCATTGTTATCTCAGCAGGAATCCGAAGGATCTTCTCCAGAGCAACTAGGGCGAATAGGTAAGCACTATGATAATCTTGTCTTGAAAACGCTGAAGTTGCCCGGCTGAGATATATGTCTGAGCTTATCAGATGATCCTCTGTTCTGATGTCAATCCGTTCAGGAGAGCCGTAGGACTTTACCATTAGAAGTTTCGTGTTAGTCAGAAGCCAGTCGCGATCATATAAGATCTGGAGTTCGTAAAGCTTCTGATCTGTTTCAGGCGGAATTGGTCCATGAAACCATTTCCTAGGCACAAAATCCAAATCGACAAACAAACCGCCAAGCTCTAACCTTTCAATATGCTCATAATCGGCCTCTGTTTTGTTGAGTATAAAAAGGTCAACATCGCTTGATTGTACAGAATCGCCTCTGCTCCAGCTTCCGAATAAGCCTATGCCAGAGACGTTTGTCCTCTCCTTCAGTTCATTCACCAATCTTTCCAATGTTCTGCGCGTCTTTTCAGGGAGCCTGTCCATGAGGATCTGTCACCGTATGAGAATCGTGTAGGCTCCATTAGTATTCAAGATTTCTTATTGAACTATTCGTTAGGCGATAGTAAACTTTATATATTAAGACATTCCACTTGGTGAGTTACGCGGGGACCGGATGGGCAATTTTCTGATTCCGAATCCCTGATCAAGGAACATGAAAAGTGACGGTTCTACGCTTCACAAACAGGTGAAAAAGTTTGAGTAAAAAAGAGAGCAGAACCCATCAACGCCTGGTTGACAAATGCCCCGAGTGTGGAAGTGGAAACCTTGTTCATGATTATGACACGGGGGAGACCGTTTGTGGTGACTGTGGACTCGTTGTGTATGAACAGATGATGGATAAAGGGCCAGAATGGCGAGCTTTTACTCAAGAAGAAAAAGCATCAAGAAGCCGAGTAGGAGTACCGACCTCATATTCTGTCCATGATAAAGGATTGTCGACG
>DASPTR010000028.1:0-7185 GCA_035623315.1 Candidatus Acidiferrum sp.
ACCCGTTAGCAATTTGACGCCAAGCAGATCTTTCTCAGTTGGCGCGAACAAGTTCATGTAGGAGCCCTTTAATCCCTGTCTTGATAGAACCCACCGAAGAGCCTTCTCAACTTGGGCACCGGATTTCGGCCTAAGGCCTTGACGAACTTCTTCTAACCGCCAGAGCGTCTCCGCCAAAGACTGGGCCGCTAGAACGGGACTTGTCTCCAAAACTCTAGCCTTCTTTTGATGTTATCCTTTATGACTTCAGCATGTACAACTTCAAGATTCGCATGCAATGATAAAAGACTTGTGAATAGATTTAGCACAGTGAAAGTGTTTGTGTTGGTAACCTTAATTTCATGATCCATCCATGAAGGACAGCGCCGCTATTGACTACGCTTGACCTTTCAACCAGCCTCGAATTCCTAATTCCTTTACGTTGACGTGTGTTTGCTCAAGTTCGCAGGATTTGTGTTCCCCTGTCTCTTCCATGTATTTGATTCTTGGAGCGAATGTGAATTTCCCTTTTTTCTTGGGCTTCAACGCTATTTTTATTTCAGCTGTTTCAAGGGGCGCAAGTTTTCTTCCCTTCAGGTTGAATCCATGATCATCGATTACGCATTTTTCAGGTTTCTCAACCAGACTAAATTGTTCTGGAATCACCTCTTCAATCCCAGTCAAGAAGGCTAGTTCTTTGCCTAGGTTGGCTATTTGAATTTCCAGAGAAAGAGTTTCACCGACCACGAGCTCGTTTTGGTGCATGATAAGGTTCGCCTGGACGAATGCTCGCTCGAACTTCACAAGACCGACTGGTTCTTCTATGGTCATTCTGGGTGGTGACATTGTGCGGGTGCTGGATGCTTCGGCAGGAGCTGACAGGAAATCTTCCAGCGAGAGCGCAAATTCGCGTTTCTCTCTTGCCTTCGTTAAGGTCCTTAGAACTTCGTCCTTTCTGCCTGTGTATCCAGCTTTTTGGAAAAGATCGGCTGATCTTTCTAAGCACTTTTCTGCAAGAACGTATTTTTTCATCTTCTCCTCTTGATCAGGCTCCATTTCCGCTTCGGTCATGTAGTTGCTGGCGTCAAGTAACATTTCTGTTGCACTTGTCCAAGAGGAAGCACCGTCGAAACCTGCTTTGAGATAACAGTTCGCTGCATTTTCAAGATGTTGTTTTGCCCTTGAGAAATCGATTCTCTCTCTTGTGGATTCGAACAACGTTCCATGTTCCAAGGCTAGGCAGAATGCGCCGTTTCCAGAAGCCAGTAGAGCCGCCTTGTCTTTCGTGCTGTTTTCTTTGACTCTGAAGAACAGTTCGGAAGCTTCGTGGTAGAGTTCGGCCGAAATTTTGCTGTCAGCCATTTTCATTTTTTGCCAGGCTAGGCACATGAGGGCAATCTGTTTTATGTCTTTCTCATCGGCTTCTTTCTGCAATATTCTTTCGAACAATGTGGCTGCTGATTCATATTTTGCGGCGCTTTCGGCGTGATTGCCGTTTTTGTCTGCCACCCTTGCTTCTTCCACATCTATTCTTGCAACGCAATAGTCTATTCTCTGAAGGGATGCCTTGCATAGTTCGATTGTTTTTTCTCTTTCGTCGGGGTTTTCGATCTGGTTGATTTTCTCTTCGAAGACATCTTTAGTTTCCTTAAAGAGTTGTGCTGATCCGTTGAAGGCTTCTGTTGATTCGGTGCAGTTTTCTTTTCTGCTCAAATCTTCTGCTTTTTCGAGAAGTGACCAAGCTTGGAAGTTTGAGGAAAGGTATCCCCATCGTTTTGAGGGCTCGAGAATTGTTGCAACTTTTTCGTAGTTGCTTGATGCGTCAGCGAAGTCTTCGTGCTCATGGGCGGATTTGGCTTTTTCAATCATGCTCCACGCATTCATGTACACAGCATAGTCCAAGCAGAAGTCCGCGAAATGCGGAATCCTTTGGGCTGCTTCCTTATACTGAGTGAAGGCATTTCCGAAATGCTCTGCTGCTTTGATGTGTTGACCCAGTCGGTCCTGGTTGATTGCTGTTTTCCAGTAGGACTCTGCGGCTCGAGTTGACAACGTGATCTTTTTATATTGTTTTGCGGCATCTTCGTATGTTTCGATTGCTTTTTCTAGGAATTTTCTGTCTTTGGTCAACTCGAAGAGTTTGTCGAGGGTTTTCCCGAGAGCGTCCTCGAAGCTTGCCAAGGCAGACGTGTTTGTTGGCATGGGACGTGACTGTATCCATCTTTTGCAATGTGCTATGCTGTCTTCTGTATCTCCCGCAGAACTCTCAAGTAGGGCTTTTTTCTTTTCGTTGTCGGTTTCTATTTTTGCCATGTCCAGCTTTATGAGTCCAACATAGTTTTTGTGGACTCCGATGAGCCAATCGTTTGATGGAAATGCCTTCTCTACTACTTTGTCGAATTCATTCCTGTGAAGAAGTGCTTCTTCAAGGTACTTTTTCTTCTCTTCGTTGTCAGCTTCGAGGTTTGAGTAAAAGTGTAATGCTTTGCTTAGTGCGTGAAGCGTGGCGCCTAGAGCATCTGCAGAACCGGAATTTTCTGCGTGTTTTAGACCTTTACGTCCCACTTCTATCGCTTTGGCCAGTATTTTTCTTCTTTCTCCTGAGCTGAGTTCGACATCTGAACCTAGAGCAGTGTAACTTTCAGCATAGAACAAGCATGTTTCTGCTATGAAGAAGTCTTGGGAGACCAATTCTAGGCACCGGACAGCATTTTCTGAGAGTTGGATGATATTTCTATGGCCGTCCTTTTTCTTGTCGGGGTCTCCTTCTCTCATCATCATCCAGTCAGTCACGAATGCGAGGATGTAGTATGCAATTCCCTTCAGGTAGTTGTCTTTTAGTATTGTTCCCTGTTTTAACATCTCCTGGCCATGCGTGAGAGCTTCTTCAACTTTTTCAGTGAAGACTAAGGTAGACAAGGCTTCTGCCCAGTTTGCCATGGCTACTGGAAAGGGACTGTTCACCTCCTTGGACAGTTCACGCGCTTTCTCTGAATAATCTAGACTCGTCCGCGAAAGCTCTTTGCGTTCTCGTTCTTCTTGTTCACTCACGTTCGCTGCGTTCCAGTTTAGGAGGCTGGCCATTGAGTAGGCCTGAAGCAGTTCGTCCTTGTCCCGATGCTCTGATAAGGCTCTGATGGCATCAGAGCCGCAATTGACGCCTTCCTGGACTATTGTTTTGTATTCTCTCCAGTCAGATGCGACGCAAAGTCTCTCGAAGAAACAGAGCAGCAGATTATTGTACATTTTTGCAAATCCAAGTTGATCCGTAGATGTTTTGTATTTCTCTAAGCCTTCTTTTCCGATTCTTAGGCTTTCATCGAGCATTGATTTCTTTTCAGATGAGGTAGATGCTAGCCAGGAACCGATGAAGCCTGTGACGGTTTTACGTTGAGCGATTTTTTCCTGATTCTCAGGTGTAACTTCTTTTTCAATAGCTTTCGTTGAACGCTGATAGGCGTCCACTGCCAATTGTCTCAGCTTCTTGAATTCTTCAACACTTTCAGCTTGCTGAGAGGCCCAACTATAGCAAAAGCCAATTCTCTCCAACGTATCGCCAACACGTGAAGCATCCTCTTGTCCGGAGAGCAGTGTTTTTTCGTAACATTTTGCTGCCTCAGCCCACTCGTAGGTTTTCTCGCGTTCCTTGGCTTTCTCCAAAAACATTTGAATGTCGGAGGGCGAGGTCATTTCATTTCAATTCTAGATGTCAGATCCGCGTATGAAAGGGTTTCGCAGGTGAGCAACTATCACCTACTCTAGATTTCCTAGTCGCATTTTCCGTTTCAAATCTTAATAACTAACTGGCCCTGCGATGCTAGCTCCTTTTAGCTTTTGTCAAGGCATGATTTCCCGATCACACGCTGACCCTTAAAATCTTCCAATAATCGGTCTAAAAAACTGTCTAGACGTGTGTGCTAACTAAAAAAAGGGATGTTAGGTTGAATTCAGGGATAAGATTTTCCGAAGTTTCTTGCTGCGAGGCTGATGTCTATTATATCTACTCTGTTGTCACCGTTTAGGTCGGCGTTAGGGTTCCAGTTCGGGCTCGGGGGTGATCCTGGGTATAAGTAGCCTGGTCCGACTGATCCGAAGGCCTTGGCAATGATGGATATGTCCTCAATGTTAACTTTGCCATCTCCGTTGACGTCTCCGATGATTTTCACAAATATGGTTCCGTCGACGAACAGGTTGTTAGCCGTGTTGACCTCATATGGAACGATCGATGCCTGAGCGGAAATCGTGTAATTGTGGTAGAGCATGAGACCAGAAGTGTTCAGCATGAACACGTTTGCGACGCTTGCGTTTGGAGCGAGGTTGATGATTGGCACGGTTCCCAATGGGTTCGCATCGTAGAAGGCGGTAACGTTGAATGACTCCGTTACTTGCCCGAGGTTGCTGGCCGTGACCGTTATGTTTATGATTCTTCCTTGATACGTCGAATTCAGAGACGTGACGACGTTTGTGATTGCAACATCTCTGACCTGAGCCAGGATCAGAACTTGGCCGTCAACTAGGCGGTTGTTGGTGGTGTTGTACTCGAATGGGACATATGATGCGAAGGCAGATATCGTGTAATTGCTCTCGCCAGCTATTCCAGTCGTGTTCCAATCGAATGTTAGAGTCGTGCTGGTGCCCGCGGCGAGGTTAGTCACTAGAATTGTGCTGATAGTACTTGCATTGTAGTAGGCTGTCACTGTGAAGGTTTCGCTGGCGTTTCCAAGGTTGGCAGCCGTCACGTTTATCGGCACGGTTGTGTTGGCATATGCCCAGGCCATTAGCGGCGTAACGTTCGTTATGGCGACGTCATGTATTATCGTCAGTACCTGAACTATGCCGTCTACGTAGACGTTGTTCGTCGTGTTGAAGTAGGTTTCGTATGGTACGAACGATGCGGTGCCAGATATGGTATAGTTTCCTGTAGCGACTCCTGTGGTGTCCCATGGGATTGTTACTGTTGTCTGCGTATTCGATGCTAAGTTGTTTACTGGGGTCGTTCCTATTGCGGTGCCGTTGTACAATGCGGTCACGTTGAAGCTTTCTGTTACGTTTCCTAAGTTTGCAACAGTCACGTTGATGTTGTCTGTCCAAGTTTGGTACACCCAAGGCGAGGTTGGGACGACGTTTGTGACCGCGACGTCACGTATTATGTTGGCAAATATTCCTCCGAATGTATTGTGAGTCAGTGGATTCTGATTTTGGTCTAATACTTCAGTGCCAGTTAGATTCAGGAGTGTTATTCCATAAGAGTTCACGTTGAAGCGTAGCGTGACAAGCGGCTGTAGAACGGCGCTAATCGCCGGCGAATAGTACAGACTCATCCATGTGAATCCTGTTTTGTTTGCTATGAGATCAAGCGTCGGGTATTGTCCTTGGACTGGTATAAAGTCGAAGCCTATCCAGTTCAGTACATTCGGGTCATACGTGAGGTTGAACACGCATCCTCCGAGACTTGCAACGTTGGCCACTGTGACGTTAATCGAGATGGTTGATCCTGGCGCTAAGGATAAGTCCAGTATTTGAGGCGGGTTAACGTAAATTTCGGCTCCTGTCAATGGTGGTAAGACCGTTATGAACAAAGTGTTTGATTCTGCAATTGTCGCGTTGCTGTCTGTGACGTTCAGGTACACCATGCCTGAGCCAGCTTCTGGTGGCGTGTAGGTCCAGTTTTTCGCGGTTGCACTTGGAACTGAGGTTGAGTTCAGGAACCATTGGTACGTATAGGGTGGCAATCCTCCGGTGACCGTTGAAGTGAAGAGCACTGATTGCCCCGCGTAGATCGTAGTTGAAGATTGGCTTATTGAGACTGCGAGTGGTGGAGGCGCCGTGATTGGGGGTCCAATAAACAGGTAACTTCCATTGTAAGGTGTGAAGTTGATGTTGTTCAGGTTTGTGTCCAGAACGAACGTGTTGGAGGGATATTCTGTGCTTATGTCGAAGTTGCTCGTGAGGTTGCCGGCGGTCGGCATGATCAGAACCTGGAATTCCACCCAGATCAGGCTCGCGTTTTTCGGTCCTGGAATGAAATCGGTGCCGAAGAGTGTTTCGCCAGCCAGTACGCTTCCATTGCCCAAAGAGCTCGTGTCGATGGTCGGCCCAGCTGGTGAAGTTGTGTGACCCTTGAAGTAGTTGCTCGTGGTCCCTCCTGTGAGGCCTGCATTGATGCATTGAAGCTGTGTGCGGTTGTAATGGAGGCCGATCTGGTATGCAAAAACGTTTTCGGTGATGTTAAGCCAGACTGTAACGTTGAATGTTGTTCCTATTGAAGCGGTCGTGTTGTCAAAAACAATTGATGGTGCGTCAATCCACATGGCATCTGCGTTGTGTGTAGTAGGTGCGGATGCCGTTCCTAGAATTACTGCAAAATTCAATAGTAATATTATTACAAGCGACATCGATAATATGGCCTTTATTTTCATTCTTCCTTCTCCCTCTAATTGTCTAATTTGTAAATAAGGAAAAGGCGATATTTAAACTATCGTTAAGCCAGAGGTAGTTCCAACATAGAACGCAAATATAGAAGATTGCTCTATCTCCCACAAGTCTTGACGGATTTTGTCCAACCCAATTGCTCGGGAACATTCCGACATGAGACATTTCAGTCCATTGTTGTTCTCCAAAGATTAAGAATCCATGCGTGTCTTGACGGAAACAAGCTTTGTATTCACAATTGATCTATCGCTGGCGGAGGACATGGTTTTGGGCAGGTTTCTTGTATCTCGTCTGTTACAAATGTGGAAAATACGATATTCAAGGAACAAAAGCGAACTAGCGAGAAAGATACGTTCTAGTTGGTTGTTTTGGTGGGGCCGCTGGGATTTGAACCCAGGATCGCCAACGCCCCAGGCTGGTATACTGAACCAAGTTTTACACCCTACGCCCGAGATACCATACAAAATCAAACTCAGACGAAGGATTCTATACGACGGCCCCACGAGGAAGTCAGATATCAACCAGAAATAGATAAGACTATTGCCAAAGCCACAGCAGAAGGCAAAGCACCCAACACGATACGAAGATTCAGATTCTCCCTAAGACAACTAAGCAAAGTAGCCGACCTGATGAACCCCGAAGACATCAAGAACACAATAGGATTCTCCAAAGTCAAAAATTCTTCAAAAATGTCCTTCGTTCTAGCCTACGAATGGTTCTGCAAAACAAACGGCTTAGCATGGCAAAAACCAAGATTCAAATGTGCCGAAACCA
>DASPTR010000029.1:0-5286 GCA_035623315.1 Candidatus Acidiferrum sp.
CTCGAAGGTTCTACATGAGAGCGGCATATGTTCTGAGTCCATTGCCGGTGAAACTTGTTGAAAGACTGGGCGAGAGAGGTTTGAAGCTGCCTGAATACATAATTAACTGGCATCACTCGCTGACTGAATAGCGTAAAGCAAAGGGTTGAAATCTGCTGTCCTCGCCCACGTTGACATTTGGTGCGTAGCAGGAGAATGCTCTGTAGAATCGTTCATTCTTGCCCGCTAGCTCGCTTAGGAGTATTGAGGAGCCAGACGTCCCAAACTGTTTGGAAATAGTTTTCTGAAGAAAAAGGGATTGTTGAGTTTCAGCTTTGCTGTTGCTGCGTAGGCTGTCCAATTGCGGTTTTTGGTTTTCTTCTGCGGATTGCAATTGCTGCTCCAAATGCGATTGCGACTACGATTATGCCGACGATTATGATGCCGCCAATGTTTACTGGTGTGGACGTTTCGGTTGTTGGTGTCGACAGATAAACGGTTAATGTGGGGTCATGTTCGATTCGGAAGCCGCTGTAATTTCCGTAGCCTATGATGTAGAAGTAGTTAGCTCGAGTCATGTTCGTGATGGTGTCTACGGCTCTTGCGTAGAGTCCTGGGTACATGTGAGCGACTATCAGCGGGAGGAACTTCATTAGTCCTATTTGGAAAGCGAAAAGACCTGTGTTTCCTGCAAAGCCTGCGGCTTTGGCAGTTCGGGCCGTGGCTTCATTGATCGTGTAGGTTTGTTCTGTCGGGTCCGCCGTGTAGTTAAATAGTTTGTATGTGTTTTTAGCGCCGAAGTTTGCTTCGCTGATTTTTTCGCCGTCGTCCGTATAGGTGCTGATCGTAGAGTTAGTTATCGACGTGTCAGTGTCAGTCACGTTTTGGCCGCTTGATGTTTCACTGTAGGTTTCGTGGTCAGCCACGATTGATGTTTGATAGTCCACTATGCTCATTTTTATTCCATTGTTTTCGATGAAGTCGTACACTGTGTCGGTGCCCTTTAATCCTAACCAATATGATCCTGTACTGTTGTAGTGAATCCAGACTAAGGGGGCGTAGCGCAGAAAGAGGTTGCTTATTCTCCCGATTATGTGATTCTCTGTGAGTGTTGCGGTGTGGTCTGTTGGGTTTATGGTCAGGTTGTATGTGAAGGAGAGCTCGTCGTAGACTGTTATGGCTACTGGAGAGCTGTTGTCAAAGTGAGGGTCGTCTGGGTCGATCCATGTTCTCCACCATAGTGCTGTCAGATTTGTGTAGGTCATGCCCCATGACCATTGGAGTTTGTCATCTGAGTGTGACAGCGGGATGGTTTCGATCTTGCTGTTGAGAGCTGGAAGGGTGGCGCCTAGACTGCTAAGGTCGATGCCCATGCTGAAGGATGCCCAGAGCGTGTCATTTACGTCTGGTGAGTTCGGGTAGATTGAGTTGCTGGTTTCGTTGAAGGCTAGGAGCATGAGGAATGTTGAGGCTAATAGTGCGTCCCGCGAGTCGTTGTTGGTTTTGTAGTGCATTATGAATGACTGCATTGGGATTGTGAATGTTGCCGGTCCTCCAAATGTTATGTTGTCCAGTCCAGCATAGAATAATTGGAGTCCGCTTGTGTTGATGTAATTCATGTACAAGTAAGCATGATAATCGTCAGGCGGAGGCATTAGACCACTGGCGTTAGCATAAGCCCTCGCGTAATCCATGAAGTCCACCGTCTTCGAGAAGCTTTCAAGTTTGAAATCGTCTTTAACGAGGGTGTCCGCGTTGACTATCGGAAACGCAACGCATGCTGAAACTATAGCGATTAGTAATAGCGCGGGAAACTGTTTGTTATTCATTCTATCCACTTCTGTTTTTCTTAGAGTCGATTAGACCCGTTGCATTATTAAGCACTGCGGCTTTCAAAAGTGTGGCGTCGCTGCAGTTTTGGAATGTTGTGTATACGAACATGTGCTTATCCTCTATCTAGGCGGTTTTTTGGTGTAAAGTTTCATACGGTCTTGGTCTGGGACTATGCGTTAAAGTGCGATTGATACACTCTTGGTTTAATTATGGGGTTTCCGTAAGCTATAAAAGAAGAATGGAGAAGAGCGCATAGCGGGGCAGGAGTGTTGAAATCAAGAGTTTGCTCGTCATTTCTGATGCTTTTTCTTATGACCCTGATTGTTTTGAGCTCTCCTGGCATATGCGCTCACGCTCAAGTTGAGTACGGGATGATTCTTGTGCCGTCATTTCCAAGCGATTTTCCGACGGCAAGCTTACAGCCGATACCATTGTTCTACTCGTCTACCAGTTCTGGTGAAATGTCTTACCTCCTAGGTGGACAAGTTGCTTCCATCAACGTCAAATTCGAATCTTTCATTAACATGGTTAACGAGAGCAATGGCAACCTTACGATGGTCGCATCGTCCAGCGCTTTTGTCAGTGACGTGAGCCAGACCCTTAATTCGCATGCATCGTTCGGACAGTACACGTTTGTAACGTTTATGTTGACTCCGACCATCAAATCTGGAATAGACGGATCCTTTACGGTGTTCTACCAAGCCGTGAATGTACTCTCGAAGGTTGTAGACAATAGGACAGGTACCATCGTTGTTTGGTCTGCTGCTCATGTAGCGGCAGCTGACTTGCTCTATGAAGCTTCTCAAGCACTTGGCGGTTTTAATTCGTACAGTTTAGGCTATTATGGTTCAGTGTCTGGTAGTGTCAAGTTGAGCCTAGATCAGGCTATGGTGGAGTATGCCCAGGCGGCAATTGCACTTGACAGTCATGACTGGAATGGGTCAAATTTGCACGCGCAAAGGGTGATCGACATGGCCAAGTCGGCAAGTTCTGTTGAGGCCGAATATAATCTTCAGGACAAAGTTGCATTTCTTGTGCAGACTCAGACGTATCTGCTGCTGATCATTGCTGTGCTGATCTTGGTCTGCATGGTTGCGGCAACCTATAGGAAAATCCGTCCGGCAGCCGAGTCTGTCTGAGCTGCATTTTGGGGTAACGCAACGATTAAATTGCCGTTGAAGCCTTCTATAAGTGGGAGAAGTCTTGCAGAATAAATCCAGAGTTCTATCCATGCTTACAATTGTTATTTTATCGACTGTCTTGCTTTCGGTTGTTTTTGACACTTTGGTTTCTGTTAACTCCAGCGGGACGATCGAGGGATTCATCACTGACGTTGCAGGCTCTCCTATTGAGGGAGCCAAGGTGTCGGTTGGGAACAGCAATGCGACTACTGATAGCTCTGGTGAGTACTCGGTCAAGGTTTCAATCGACTTGCTGAAAAACCCGTTCGAAATGAATGTGAGCGCACAAGGCTACAAAACGAAAGATTTTCAGGTACAACCAAATGCATCTGACACCTTGTACAACGCTACTCTTGAAAAGGAATTTGAGGACTCAACTGTCGACGGAAACGTCACTGATGCAGAGAGCCTCCCGATCTCTGGAGCAGGCATCAACATTGGAAACTACTCAACAACCACAGATCTGAACGGTTCGTACACGATCACTCTTCCATCAGGCTCATACTATCTGGCTGCGAGCGCAAACGGATATGAGCCCTTCACCTCTCCATTAGATCTGAATCAGCAAGAAACCACGGACGACATCGTATTGCAAAGATCTATGCCTGTAGAAGTGAATTATCAGAATGCGACTTATCCTTTGGACTCGGACAGCAACATTTGGGATTCAACGCAGATAGCCGTTGATGGCCACCCAAGCGAAGCTGACACAATCTTGTTCCTAGTAAGGGGTATCACTAACACTTCATACCTTAGAGACTCAGTCGCCGAAACATACGAGAACGGCACTTGGCTTCTTGCCTCAGACCCAGAAATTTTAGATTATTCAGGAGGATCCATTTCTCGTGACGTTACAAATTACACAGCGGCATATGAGATGAACTTTGAGATTCAACCGCTGAGTGTTTTCGGCGGCTTCATCCCCTCAGTGAAAAACGTAGATTGGCTTTCCCTCAATTTTTCAATTCAGTACTACTTGGAGCAGCAGATTTTCTTCTCTGAGTACACTTTTACGAACAGCTACAACGTTTCTTACGCTTCTTATCAATTTGATGAAGCGACTCTGAAAGAAGTTGAAGTCAATTCTGACAGCAGATACCTTGGCGTTCCGTCTGAACTGTTGCAGAAGCTCCAACCTCTGGCCATGAGCATAACTCAGAACATTACCTCACCGTACGATCAGGCAGTTGCAATCGAAGATTTTCTGAGAAGGAATTACTCCTATGATATTAACTATACGCAGGCTCCTGCAGGTGTAGATCCAGTGGAATGGTTTCTTTTTGACAGCAAAGCAGGCGTGTGCACTAATTTCAACTCGGCCTTCGTGCTTCTCGCAAGATCAATAGGGCTTCCGGCGAGACTCTGCACGGGTTATTTGATAGATGGAACGAAAGATTATCAAGCAGTGGAGGTTCGGCAAAGACATGCTTATGCCGAGGTACTATTCAAAGACATAGGCTGGATAACTTTCGACGCTACTGGGACTGGTAGCGGCAGTTCAGAGTCTCCATCGGAAGGACCCGTTTTTAAAATAGTCTATCCCACTCAGGGATCATACGTTTCCGGCTCAAGAATCACGATCGAAGGAGTGGCTTCTGGCTTCTACAAGGATGCCAGATTCTCAGTAAGTGACCCTAGGTTTAGCTTGACTTATTGGAACAGCGGAGATGTAGGCGACTTCGCCTTCGACAATAATACGTACATCCCTGATGGAACATACTCGGTGACCATTGGAATAGCTGATGCTGCAGGCAACACTGGATCTGACACTGTGACGTTTACGGTGGGAAATGTGCCCACTCAGGTTCCTACGCAGATCAGCATAACTAACTGCAGCAGAATCGGGATTAAAGGTTCAACGTTCATCGTCGAAGGTCAGGTTGTCGACTCAAGCGGGAGAGGCGTTGACAACATGAACGTGCTCATCTACATAACCGCTAGCAAGAATGAAAGCGGAAGATTATGCGGCCAAGGCAAGACTCAGGACGGTTTTTTCAACATAACATGCCCCGTTTCCAAGGATATTCAAGTTGGAAATTACCTCATCATCGCGCATGCCATAGGCAACAGTCAATACCAAGATTCGTGGAGCGATCCCCCAATCAGTATAATGGCCGAGACTAGCCTCGCCGTCACGTCACCCTCAAAAGTCATCATGGGGAGAACCTTCTCCGTAGGCGGCATGCTCAACGAAAAACTAACAAACCAGCCTTTGGCAAATGAGACATTGTTCATCGCAATAGGAGATCAAAATTACTCTCTACTCACAAACGATCAGGGACTGTTCAATGTT
>DASPTR010000030.1:0-13005 GCA_035623315.1 Candidatus Acidiferrum sp.
AGATACAAGCATGCGAAGGCTCCTGAGCCAATTAATACAATCAAAACTATCGGAATAATTGCATTCGTGATTTTCTGGATAACTTCAACCTTCCAATACCTGCTATGAACCTAGTCAACTTAAATTTTACTGATTGTCTGATAAACGGACTTTTTCGAAACACGCTGCGAAGGAGGACAGCCAAAAGGAGTCTTAAGGCAAGAAGAGTCGAGGATTTCTAGGCGGAAGTCTAAACGGTACATTCTGGTCTCGAAACGAAACATACTATTTTGGCTTGCTTTCAGAAACGCAAGTCCGTGCGATGCAGAATTATGATTGAACAAGCTCTCATCACACTTAGTGAGGGCTGTCGGTCGAGGCGCGTGTTACTGACGAAAAAAAGGGAATGCTCGAAGGGCGAATTACCCGAAAGGGCTGATTTTACTTCACAGTAACTTTGTGTTTCTTGGGTTCTGGTGTTGGTGTCTTCTTGGGGACATCGACTTCAAGGACTCCGTCTTTTACGTTGGATTCTGCCTTTTCGGGAATGACTTCTTCTGGGAAGACAATCTTTTTGTGGAAGGAAGAGTATCCTCGTTCTCTGAAGACATAACCTTTTTTCTTTTCTTCTCTTTCCGTTCCCGCTTCGGCGGAAATTTCCACGTCGTCTTTCGTGACTGTGACATTGATTTTGTCTTTGGGTATTCCTGGGACTTCAGCGTGCACGACGAATTTATTTCCAGCGTCCATGAGATCGGCAAAGGCCTCGCGAGCTGGAAACTCTGTTGTGTAAGGTTCCATGGGTTCCCATTCCCAAGGCGTCCATATGCTTTCTCTGAATCTTCTGTTAAAGTCGTCTAGCAGGTTGTCGAAAGTTGCTAGAACGTGGGTTGCTGGAACATGTTTCCTCGGTTTTATGGCCCCTTGAGGTTTCACGGGAACAATCGCAGTCTTCTCTGGGGCTTCCTTATTTTTTGGACTCGTTTTTCTCACCTCCCTTTAGTTCTTTATGGTGTACGCGAACCCTCATTAACTGCTGGGCGCTAGCGCGAATCATATGTTTAAAGAGGATTATTTTTTATTTTCGAATTTCTTAGATAAGCACCCTGTTGCGGTGGAATTTGTGAATAGACCATTGTAGAGAGTTAAATTGCTCATTATGACGATATTGCCTTCGCTGGTCTTGAGCCTGATCGATCGAAAACTCAATTTGATGACCGTTCCATCCACCCCTAGGAGTTTTATGTTGTCGTCCAACCGGGGCGCGTTATCTCGCAAAAGCCAGATCTCAGAAAACAGGTTTGAGAGAGTCGATAGTAACGCCAGCGCTATGCCTGAAACGATTATTCCCGAGAGAGTAATACTCTGCGCGTTCCAGAATATCTAAAGTTGATTGCGGCGGGAAAATCCAGGGAAGGATTACGTTTCTTCACATCTGACGGCAAGGCCCACAACCCATTCACCAATGGTAACATGAAAGCTATCATCGATACACTGATGACAGTGTGAAACTAGCGCCTGGTAAGGACTAACATTAACCACTGCAAGAGTCAGGCCAGTTGGTGAGAGTTCAAATCGGCATACATTGATTCAGGCGATCGCTTCTCATCAATGGAGGCACATACAGATCTCTAATGACGCCTCTTTTCAAAGATTTGAGGCATTTCAGAGCTTTCGAGTATTTGGGCGGTAGAAAATTATATATAAAGAATAGAAACACAAAAAAAGCTTCAGTCTAGGCGGAAATGACTTAGGGAAGGAAAGAAGATGGCAATAAATCCTGGAGACATGTCTTGGGTAACCACGGCCGCCGGACTGGTGATGATCATGACACCAGCCTTAGGCTTTTTCTACGGCGGACTTGTTAGAAGAAAAAATATTGCCTACACGATAGTACAATGCTTTGCGATTTTCGCCGTTGTGAGTTTAGTTTGGGCTCTTTGGGGGTACACCCTTGCCTTTGGTCCCTCCAGTAACGGATTCATTGGGAGCTTAGACAAGGTTTTCTTGAACAACGTTGGCGTTTCGACGCCATACGCCAATCAGCCTTCAATCACAGAAGTGATATACATTGCTTTTCAACTGATGTTTGCTGCTATTACTCCAGCTTTGATAGTGGGAGCATTCGCTGAAAGAATAAAATTTCGTTCGTTGCTGATCTTCATTGTGCTCTGGTCGACTTTCGTCTATTCTCCAATCGCACACTGGGTCTGGAGCCCCAACGGCTGGTTAGGAATCAATAACCTAGGAGCAATTGACTTCGCGGGCGGCACAGTTGTGCACGTTTCAGCAGGCTTGTCCGCTTTGGCTGCAGCCATTGTGGTTGGACCGAGAATGAATCGTGAGAAAATAGAGGGAAAACCAAGCAACGTTCCATTCGTGATCTTGGGAGCAGCATTGCTGTGGTTCGGATGGTTTGGCTTCAACGCAGGCAGCGCTCTACAGGCATCTCCTCTAGCAGCAAGCGCTTTTCTTGTAACCAACCTATCAGCGGCAGCAGCAACAGTCAGCTGGATGATAATGGACGTATTGATAAAAGGACGGCCTTCAGCAACAGGCATAGCCATCGGCGCGGTCGTTGGACTCGTCGCAATCACGCCTGCCTCGGGTTATGTCACTCCTGCCTCAGCCATCATCATAGGCTTGATCGCTGGAGTCTTATCCAATTTGGTTTCAACTTGGCGAGTGCGGACGCATCTGGATGACACTTTGGATGTCTTTGCGTGCCACGGTGTTGGTGGAATATGGGGTTCGATAGCCACAGGCCTGTTCGCAACGACCGCGGTGAATTCTGCTGGAAGGAACGGACTGTTTTATGGAAATCCGAGTCAACTACTCATTCAAACCGAGGCCGTTTTGGTTGTAATGGTTTTTGCCTTTGTCGCCACATTCGTACTCCTCAAGATCGTGAACAGCTTCTCCAAGCTGAGAGTGACACCTGAAGAAGAGGAGCAAGGGCTCGACATGAGTCAATGCGGCGAAGAAGCATACTGTCCGACGGACACGCCCAGCTGACGATTCCAATTTCCATGGCTCTTTCCATTTCTGTCTCCAAATGTCAAATCAAAGAAGGCAAATCCAAGTTCTCGCGCGCCGAAAATCGATAATTGTAACCTGCACCTCGAAACGGGTATGAAAAAGATGGAAATTCGCTTGTCGCGCACGAAAATGGCAAACCTTAAGAAAAAGTTTCAAACCCTATGGTTGTTGGTAGGGTCAGCTTAGATGGATGTCATTGTCGTAGGGGACAGATATTTTACGAATCTCTTTCGCTTGCTCGGAATCGACACAGTTGAAGCTGATGATCAGGACTCTGCATCTGAAATAGCCAAACAGCTCGCTGAGGCTGGAGACTGCAAGGTTCTTATTGTAGATCAACGAATTGCGTCAAGACTCAAAACTTTGATGGAGACCTTCGTGACTGAGAAGAGGCTTTACCCAATATTCGTGGTCATCCCTGATTTTGAAGGAATTCTTGGGGAGAGAAAGAAAGAGTTGACACAGCTTGTTAACAGGTCGGTTGGCGTCAAGCTCAAGACGGGTGATTGACGTGTCAATTGATGACATTAGAAACTTGGTTGCAAAGGAAAAAGAGAACGAAACGCAGCTCAAGGAGGCTCAGGAAGAAGCATCGCGCATCATTGAACAGGCTGAGAGGCAAGCGAAAGTCATCTTGAAAGATGTCGAAGATCCCAGTTATTTCCCCAGTCTACATGAACAAGAAATCAGGAGAGTTGAAGAAAGAAAGAAAGTATGGGAAACTGAATGTGACAAAGCCTTAGAAAAAGTGAAAAACAAGGCGGCCAGGAACAGGCAAAAAACTGTTGATCATATTATCAAACTGGTGTTTGGAGGCCAAAAAACGAATGGAAGATCTCAAATCGAAGCTGAAGTTTCTGAGAGAAAGTGAAGTCAAAGAAATCGTTGAAGAGGCCAAGAAACAGGCTGCAAAAATAGTCACTGATGCCCACGCAAAAACAGACGAAATAAAGAAAAGAGAAATCGAACGCATTATGAAGAACGTTCAAAGCATCGAGACTAAAGACCTTGAAGCCGCAAAGTCTGAACAAAAAAGAAGAATGATGAACCTGAAACTCCAGCTCATCGAAGCATCTTTCGCGGCTTCACTAGACAGGCTCAAGCAGATGGTCGATGAACTGTCTCCAATTTACCGTAGCAGCCTCGAAAACCTCACAGTCGAGGCAGCCTTACATATGACTGGTTCGGAGTTCGAAGCCATCATCAGCCCCAAAGATTCGGAGTTCTTAAGAAAAAAGCTCAAGCAAATCGAAAAAGAAGTCTCAACTGCAAAGAACATTGCAGTGACTCTGATAATAAGTGCTGAGCCTCTGAGATCCATCGGCGGCGTTGTAGTTAGATCCTGTGACGGCAAACAGATTTTCAACAACACTCTGGAGGCCAGGTTGGCTAACGTTAGACAGGAGAAATTGCCAGAAATCGCGAACGTTCTGTTCGGGGGGTGCTGAACCGTGAGGAAGGGGGAGATAGAAAGAATCACTGGTTCCGTCATAGAAGCAAGCGGGATACCTGATGTCTACATGGGTGAAGTCGTTGAAGTAGGCGACGACTGCCTAATAGGCGAGGTCATCAGCATTGCCGAGAACCGATTCACGGTACAGGTCTACGAACCAACGAGCGGTCTGAGACCTGGGGAAAGAGTCAACGCAACTGAGAAGCGACTGGTAGCAGAGCTGGGACCAGGCCTCCTAGCAAACATCTTTGATGGTATCGAAAGGCCTTTGGAGCGTATGATGAAACTCAAAGGCGCCTTCCTCGGTAGAGGAATAAGAGTGAACAAGCTAGCAAGAGACAAGAAGTGGCACTTCAAACCCAAACTCCGAACGGGCGCCATAGTCAATGAAGGCGATGTTTTGGGCGAGGTGGCTGAAACCAGAGCGGTTCCACATAAAATAATGGCTCCTTCGGGCACATCGGGAAAACTCAAAAGCATTAGCGAAGGAGACTTCACGGTCGAAGAATCCATAGCGCTCATAACACGCGATGAAGAGGATATTGAAGTCCGAATGATGCACGAATGGCCCGTTAGAACACCCCGCCCCTTCAGAAACAGGCTACCCCTAGAACGACACCTAATCACCGGCCAACGCGTAATAGATGTCTTCTTCCCCTTGGCCAAAGGCGGAGCCGCCAGTATCCCAGGAGGCTTCGGAACAGGAAAGACGGTGATGCTCGATCAACTGGCCAAATGGAGCGACGCGAATGTAATAATTTACGTAGGATGTGGCGAAAGAGGAAACGAAATCTCAGAAGTCATGACCGAGTTTCCAATGTTGAACGATGCTAGGAATGGGCTTCCGTTGATGGAGAAACTAATCATGGTTGCCAACACCAGCAACATGCCCGTCGCCGCTCGTGAAGCCAGCATTTACATGGGCATAACCCTGGCCGAGTATTACAGAGACATGGGATACGACGTTGCACTGATGGCAGATTCCACTAGTCGATGGGCAGAGGCTCTGAGAGAAATATCTGGGAGACTTGAGGAGGTACCTTCTGAAAGAGGATACCCAGCTTACCTTTCGGACAGATTAGCAGAGTTCTATGAAAGAGCTGGAAGAATCACCGCGTTAGGAGACCCGGACAGGCAAGGCTCAGTCACCATAATCGGAGCGGTCTCTCCTCCTGGCGGCGACTTCAACGAGCCTGTTACAGTTCAGACCTCAAGGTTCACAGGCGTCTTCTGGGCGTTGGATGCGGATCTTGCCTACAGCCGACACTTTCCAGCGATAAATTGGACGAAGAGCTATAGCCTATACACGCCGCAGCTGAAGGCAAGTTGGACCGAGACTTTTACTCCCCATATGACAGGTTTGACTGAATGGTGGCATGATAAGTTCCCCACGCTTGACGATTTGAGAACTGTAAGCTTCGAGTTGCTGAACAAAGCCGCAGAAATCGAGGCTATCGCCAGGATAATAGGAGAGACTTCCTTACCGGACGATCAAAGGCTAATACTTCGCACAACCGAACTCATGAAAGAAGGCTTCCTCAAACAGAATGCCTACGACGCTGTTGACTCATTCTGCCCACCACAGAAACAAGTCCTACTGCTAACGATGATATTAGATTTCTTCACAAAGGCTCAGATCCTCGTCAAGAACGGAGTTCCAATTCGAAAACTGCTCGACCTGCCCTTCGTTTCACGAATGAAAAGAATCAAAGAAGATAAGGGCGAAGAAATGGTCGTGTTTCAACTCATCAAAGAGATGGATGAGGAACTGAGCGGCCTAGGCAAATCATACAACCCTGAAAACAGAGAAAAAGGAGATTTCATGCATGCCTGAGAGGGCAGAAGGAATCTTCGGTCTTCTACATCGAGGAGTCAGCGAAATCAAAGGGCCTCTAGTGTTCATGAGGGGCATCAGCAATGTTAGTTACGACGAAATCGTGAGAATACGCGATGCGGAAGGCCGCGAAAGACTCGGAAGAGTCATCGACGTGAGCAAGAAACTAACTGTCATGCAAATCCTTGGCGAGACAACAGGACTGCAGACGGATTCCATCGTAAACTTTACGGGCTCGGCCTTCAAAATCCCCGTGTCAGATGAGATCCTCGGCCGAATCTTTAACGGAAGGTTCGAACCCATCGATGAAGCATTTCCTATCCTTTCAAACGACACCAGAGACATAAACGGCACCCCCCTAAACCCAAAAGCACGAATTTTCCCAAATGCCTTCATCCAGACGGGCATATCCTGCATAGATGGACTTTTCTCGCTCGTAAGAGGCCAGAAACTCCCAATATTCTCGGAAAGCGGTCTCCCACACAACAGACTCATAGCCCAAATACTTCGCCAAGCAGGCGTCCTTGGCAAGGAAGATGAAATAGCAGTCGTCTTCGCAGCCATAGGCCTGAAGAATGACGAGGCCAGATTTTTCATGAACCAACTGAATGAGTCAGGAGTGCTCAGTCGATCTACGCTCATTTTAAACATGGCAAATGACCCAGCAGTCGAAAGACTCCTGACGCCGCGGATCGCGCTGACAGCAGCTGAATACTTGGCTTTCGAAGTTCAGATGCACGTGTTGGTAATTCTCAGCGACATGACAAACTACGCGGACGCACTGAGAGAATTGAGCGCGGCAGTAGAAGAAGTGCCAAGCAAGGCAGGATATCCCGGTTACCTCTACAGCGACTTGGCTTCTGTGTATGAAAGAGCAGGAATAATTGCCAATTCAAAGGGCTCTCTCACTCAGCTCCCAGTGTTAACAATGCCAGGAGGAGACTTGCATCACCCTGTGCCTGACCTAACAGGGTACATAACTGAGGGGCAAGTGTACCTGGACAGAGAACTCGACTTCCGGGGGATATATCCGCCAGTTAGCATCCTTCCATCCCTGAGCAGGCTGATGAGAAATGGTATTGGAAACGGAAAAACACGAGAGGATCACAAGGATTTGGCAGATCAGGTGTACGACGCCTATGCCAAGGGCATACGAGCTAGAAGCCTAGCAAGAATAGTGGGCGAGGTGGGCCTGAGTGACAATGAAAGGAGGTACTTCGAGTTCGTTGAAGTTTTTGAAAAGAAGTTCATCAACCAAAGCGAACAGAGCAACAGGACAATCGAGGAAACACTGGATCTTTGCTGGGAAGTGCTTTCTCTCCTTCCTGAAGAGGACTTGGTAAGAATAGATGAGCCATTCATCTTGAAATACCATCCAGCACACAAGAAACAGGGGTAGCGAACAACAGTTGGCATTTGGAGAAAAGTCTACTCCGACCAGAGGAGCACTAGTGAAATTCAGGGCGGACCTCGAGTTCGTTCAAAACGCTCTGTCGGTTCTTAAGCTGAAGAGAGATCGATTGGCTGCAGAATTTAATTCACTTCTGAAAGAAATTGAACGTCGAGACAGGGTCGAGGAACATTTATTGAAGATATACTCAGACTTCAAAACCACACTAGCCACCCTGGGATATTCAGAGGTTTATTCTGCATCCCACAGCGTCAAAAGAATGAAAGTCAAAGTGCGCGAGCGTTACGTCGTAAACGTTCCTATTCCTCAAATTGAAGTTGAGGAGATACCCACGTCGGCTGCGCTCAGAGACCCCGGTCTCAATCAAGCCGCGAAGGAGCTACAGAGTCTTATCGGAGAGCTTTTCGAAATAGCCTGCATCGAAGCAGGTATCGAAAGAATAGCATACGAGCTTTCTCTGGTTAGCAGAAAAATCAATGCGATTGAAAAGATGGTCGTTCCAACCTATCAAACGAACATCAAGTACATCGAGAATTTCCTTTCAGATGAAGAATTAGAAGATTTCATGAGAATAAAACGCGTCAAAGTCGCGTCCAGAGAAAGAAAGACATGAAAACGGCACAGCTGCTTTTTCTGATTTCTAGGACACACGGCCTCATGGCCCATTTGTTAAAGACTCAAGACTATGTTCGACTTCTCGGAACGCGTGATCTGCAGGATTTGGTTGACTTCCTTCTGAGCACAGACTATTCCACCGAACTAAGCTTGATTCCAACCTCGGAAGTCAGCGCCGCTCAGCTGGAGCAAATCATTTACGAGAAACTCGCAAAAAGATGGTATTCACTGGTCAGCGCGAGTTCAGGAAAGACTCGGAAGCTACTGGAAGCTCATAATGCAAGATTCGAAATTGAAAACTTGAAGATGGTAATCAGATCTGTTCATGGAAGGGACCGTATACCAGCAGAGCTTTTCATTAGCGTTCCCAGAAAATACCAGAGAGTAAATTTTCGAGCTCTGTCAGAAGCAAAGTCCATGATTGAAGTTGCGGAGCTTCTTAGAGAAACCCCATACAATGACTTCGAGGAGTGGCTCAGTGAATACGAGAAGTACGACAATCCCATCGTTCTTGAAGCACAACTCGACAAAACCTATTGTGCGGATTTTTGGGCCAAGACCCACAAGAACCCCGACTGCGATAAACTGAGAGATCTGATCGGAACAGAATTGGACATCAGAAATCTCCAGGTAACATTGTCAGCAAAGTTTATGAAACTCGAGCCCGGGCTTATTCGAAAAATGATCTTTGACTTGGGAAACAGGCTTCAACGAAGCGAAGTTGCAAAACTCGTGAACGTCGAACTGCAAGGAATGCCGGGAATGGTATTGTGGCCTTCATATTCTGAATTGGTGCGCGAAGCTGTTAATCTTGCCATTGAAGGTCGACTAATCGACATGGAGATTTTGTTTTCGCGGTACATGTATTCATACGATGAAAAGATGGCCATGAGGAACCCGAACAATTTGGTGTACGTGTTCTCGTATCTGTCTCTCTGTCTGAGAGAAGCTAGGGATCTGAAGACACTTTCGATGGGCAAACAATTGAAGATAAACCGGGAAAACCTACGCAATCTCACCCTATACTAAGACAAAGCTGGAAGTCACAACAGGAAGTTTACTCAAGATTAAGATAGCGATGAGCAATCCGTATATAGCGACACCTTCGCCCAATCCGGCCAATATCAATACCCACACGGATGTTTCAGGTCTTTCGGCAATCGCTGCGGCGCCCGCGCTTGCGGCTCCATAAATCGCTATCCCTGCTCCAAGGCAAGAGCCCCCCACTGCAATGGCCGCGCTGAGCAGGCCCATGCCGTATTGATTGAGGAATTCAGCTGGCAATGTCTGCTGGGCAACCACGACTTTGGTGGTGGCTCCAAAAACTAATTGCAGTGAATAGAGCGCGACGGCCACTGATGGGATTATGATCGCTGCTAATAGGGCAAAAAACATTCTGCGGTGTTGCATCGATAGACTTTTTCGTTCTTCCGTGTTGCTTGTTTTTCGCTTCAAGCTTATCCCTTGTGAATACTAGCAAGTCATCTGGATTTAAATTTTCATTCTGATGAGGCCTAATCTAAAAGGTTTGTATTCGATTCCATTCTTCAGGTAGAACCTCGTTGAAAACTCGTAATACATTAGTCTCAAGGACTGAATTAAAGAAGCGAACCCTTCCACTAGAAAATCAAGAGTGTTCAACAATACGAGAGAGATAACGCTTCCAAAAACTGAGCCTAGAGCGATAGCGGCTACTCCGATGGCTTCATGAGCAATTGCGAAGGCTGCCAGGCGAATATACGAAACCGAGTTGGCTATGAAAGAAACGAAAGATTCAAGGCTCTCTCCAAATCCTTCAAGCAATCTCTGAACAATGGGGATCTTCTTTCCGCTTGAAACAGACTCTATCAGTGGGGAAAAAAATATTAAAACAAGAGAGATTAGTGCGATCGAAGATAAAATCGATGTCCATCCTGTGAAGAAAATGTTCAGATCCCTTTCCATTACGAACTCGTAGCCCACCACCACTCCTGATGCATAAAAAATCAAGGCTATAATGCCCTTTCCGCCAAGTATCAATTTTCGGAAGTCTTTCTTTCTGGCCATGTTGACAATGTTAAGAATCAGCGAGAGAATTATCTGAGCTACTCCGAAGGCTAAAGCAATCGTGAGTATTTCCCCAAGGTTATTCAAAGGGCTCAACAGATATGGCCAAGGCGTTTTGACAAGGAAGAAATTGCCATAAAGGAAACCAAAAAAAACTCCCCCGAAGCCACATGCTATCAATATGCTCGCGATTTTTTTTGTCGTGTCACTGGAAAAAGCCAAGAAACCACGGCGCAAACGTGTAAAAATCACGCCCAAAACTATCAGCGAAATTCCTGTCCCTATATCCCCGAACATCATGCCAAACATTACAACGTAAAGAAAAGTGTAGATGGGCGTGGGATTAATCTCAAAATAGTTGGGAACGCCCTGCAAGTTTGTGAACATCGCGAAGGCTTTCGTGATGCCTGTGTTCGTGAACTGAACAGGTACGATGTCTTCAGGTTTGGGTTCCTCAACTTCAAAATGAACATCTTCCTTTGGAACAACCTGACGTATTCGAGCTTCTAGCTCGTCAACCTTATCAGAAGGGATCCAGCCGTGAATCAGACTTTTCGTTCGTGTCCTAATCACAGAATCTTTTGCGTCTTCATATTCAGCTGCTTCGACTACGTAAGGCTGCAGCGATGTCACTTTCGCCTTTATCCCCAACATCTTCTCCTTGATATGCTTGATTTCACCCATCTTCAGCTTCTTGTCTTCATGTGTCTCTTCAAGCGCAATGCTAGGTTCAGCGTTCAGACCTCCAGGGAAAGCTATTTCCTCGAAGTTGAGCAACTTCAACGTCTGCTCGGCAAATGCCAGATCGTCATTGAGTCCAGCAATGATTACAACGTTTTCCCTCGGCCTGCCTGCGGAAAAAGAGATTGAAACAACACTCGTGCCGCCAAGAAAACCGGCGAGTTTGCTGGCCAACGAGCTTTTCAAGAAACCGGCTTTAACAAAAATGTGCCTGAAGACTCCCACCTCATCCGTCCTCAGGCCACTCATAATGAGACAGTGAAGCTTTTCCTCAATGACTTTCAAATCTTTTATTTCTTTTTCTCGGCTTTCTAGCCTTTCTGTCAGATCGGCGAGTTCTGTCTCTGACTTTGTCAAGGCTTGCTCAACATCTTCTAAATCCTTCTGTTTTTTTGGTTCATTAGGCGGTTCGGCCAATGTTTTTTTGACCTTGGCGGTCAGGATAGTGTCGAGCTTTTCGTTAAGTCTCTCAAACCTCGCGTTGAGGTCGAGTATTCTGCTCTTTTCTGGCTGCTGATTCGATGGAAACTCTCTAATGATGTGGAGGGTGCCTACTTCGCCTATCTCCGCGAGAACCCGATCCTCATATTCTAAAGGGACGCCTAGGTAAAGCCTCCTCATAGGCGTGGGACCGAGAACCAAAGCTTCTTTTCTCCGGAGAGACAGTCTCTACTCGCCACGTATAAAAGAATTGAGACAAGAGATCGAAAAGAATTGAGGCTATTAATGGGAGACACTAGGCAGAGGAACGCCGCGCGCGCTGAATCGATCCGTTCTGCAACGATGATATTTTTCAATATGATTTTTAAGTTTCTGGGACAATACTAGATGTCAGCGAAGAGCGAATTGAACGTCATCTTTGAGAGTTATCAGAAAAAATCAAAAATATCCTTGGAAGATGTGCATTACAGGCGCGCTCTAAGTCAGGGCTTCATCAACGTAACATGATGGGGTTCTATTCTCAGAATGACCCTGTCGCCGTGCTGTCTATAGTTCATGTCTATATACTTATGCGCTAGCTTATCGATATGTTCCTCGGCGCCTTCCTTTCTTATCTCAACTACTTTACCCCTAATGAAAAGGGCATCATACGGGTCGTTCATGTTGAATATGCTTATCGCAACACGAGGGTCGCGCTTAATATTCCTTGTTTTGACCCTGTTCTCAGTCGTGTTGATCAATACGATGTCGCCATCGTGGTCTATCCAAGTAGTCGTTACCTGCGGGGAACAATCCTTCATCAATGTGGCTATGTTTGAAAAATTTTTCCCTTCAATCAATTTCTTCGCTTTTTCCGGCAGGTTTACCATACAGTCACCATTGCTAAGACGATTGGGACTAAGATTAATAGGTTTATCGCGCTATACCATCAGACGAAGGACCCTTGCATTGTTTCAACTCTTCCTAGGCCATAACACCCTCGAATCAACTGAGATATAGATGAACATGGAGCACGCACTCTTTGAAGCCGAAGCAAATGATGAGTTCCCAGTCAAAGTAGCAGAGAAACCAGAAGAATCAAAATACTCTTAGAAATTGGGTTTGAATACTTGCTGCAAAAGATAACCTAATATTCCTGAGGAAACGAAGATGAACAATCAAGCAGGTCTTCAACGTCGCCAGCCCGAAAAATACTGAAGGTGTTGGGCAAAAAGAGGGCGGGGTTGCCCTAGCCTGGTAGGGGGCAGGCCTGCTAAGTCTGTGGTCAGAAATGGCCGCGTGGGTTCAAATCCCACACCCCGCGCCACCGTAAACTTCAAGTCTGGAAAGCTTTCTAACGTTGCTTCTGAGCGAAGCCTTGGAAATTTACAGTTGTGAAAGGCCTGTCCATCCGCGGCTGAGGCAGAGAAGGGCAAAGAGTCTTAAGAGATCCTTCGCGTGCTCACG
>DASPTR010000031.1:0-2477 GCA_035623315.1 Candidatus Acidiferrum sp.
GATCGTGAAGGGCTTAACCATGTGATGAACTTATCAAGTCGTGTTAACGGTCGGGCAACGTTCACCTAATGTCGACCACTACGACTGAAACCCTTTTCCCGCATCCTCGTCTCCTGATTTTCGGGCAGAAGATGAAGTTATCTAAGACTTGCCCTACGCTTGTTATGCCGGACATGTCGAACGCATCATATTTGCTGTCAAACTTCGCTTTGCACTCCAAACATCTCAGTTTGACATGATGACTCTCTTTACTCACGAGCAATACTTCCTGAAAGTTTGACCATTCAAACTGAGCACTCGATCAGTCCAGTTACGTAAGAACTCTTTTATTGGATGACAAAGGTCTGCCCACTGTACAGCACTACTAAGATTACTCTCCACACAGAGGTGAACAACACTTGACAGAACAAAAAGCAACGACAGAACGGCCCCCTCCCGCCAGAAGAAACACTCCAACGGACACAGTTCTGGTGGGTCAAAAAGAACTCATGGCCTACTGTACAGCTATCGTAATGCAACTCAACAGTGGAACCAAGGAGCTGTCGGTTAGGGCACGAGGCCGCGTCATCTCAAAGGCTGTCGACATAGTTGAAGTCTGCCGAAGACGCTTCTTCGAAGGCAAACTGGAGATCACGGACGTAAAGATCGGCACAGAAGTGCTAGGTGAAGAGGGCCAAACAAGAAACGTCTCCACGATCGAAATCAAAATCCGCAAGAAGGATTAGCCGACATAAGAATCGTGGTTTGACACCAAAACCCCCTTTTTCGAAGCTTTTTTCTGCTTCTATTTCCTTCAAAGAAGTTGAGAAGAAAAAATGGCGCAAATGTTCTGCCGTTGAGTTTGATTCAAGCATAATATCATGAGGAAAACTAGATTAGATCCAATCTTGCAGGCTGCTTCGGTTCTCAACTTGCTTGAATCAAGTTTCCTTCTGTTAGCGGGCATTTATCTGTCAGTCGAAGGATTTTCAAACACGCTCTACTGGCGTTCATCCCGTCAACCTTGGTTTTTTCAGGCAGGAAGAATTCTGCGTGGTCTAATTGGTGTTAGCCTGATAGTTGCAGGCCTGATGCAGTAAGTGGTTGCTGCGGAAAGATCGGTCTCGAGGTCTATTCCAGAAATCTTCGAGTGAGCACCTTCGAGGTTGGACTGTACAGTTCTATGAAACCAGGTGCTTCGGGTAACGCCTTTGTGCGAATCGTAAGATTCCATGAGTACGGGCCGTGCTACTTGGTTTCGGCGTTGGCTTGTGCGTTCGTGGCCAGATATCCGGTGGACGAGAGAATTCTGCCGGTGGTTCTTTTCGTTATAGGTTCCTCCATTTTCGGTTTTGTGATCAACGACATCGCCGACGCAAAACTTGACAAAAAAGCTGGCAAGTTAAGGAACCCTGTAGCCTCGGGTGACTTGTCCGAAGGTGCGGCTTGGGCTTTCGTGGTAGCTCTCTTAGGCGTGGCGAGCTTATCCATCTTTCTTCTGAATTTTCTGAATAGATTGCTTGGGGTCATGGTGATTTTGCTGTTTGCTGGATATTCTTTCGGTCCAAAGATGAAGGCTAGGCCTGGTCTTGATGTTGTCTCTCACGCTTCCTGGAATGCGATTTATGGGGTAATGGCTTACTCAGTTTATCGTCCCCTTGATTTCGTGGGAGCTGGGTTGACTGGTATGCTTTTTCTATTGTCCATGTTAGCAGAGCTAGTCAATCAGATTAGAGATCATGATTCCGATAGAGGCATGATAGAGACAACAGTGACGGTTGTTGGTAAGAAAAGAGCGTTCAAGGTTTGTGTTATGCTCCTTTTCTTGGTTCTCGCATTATTTGTCGGCGTGGTGTTAGTTGGCGGATTGCCTTGGATTCTCCTCGCTTTCTCGCCATCTATCATATTCCTTGCCGCACCGATTTTCAATGCAATGCGGGATGAGCAAAGAGAGCAGGAGCTAATGCCTGTGTTGGTGAAACGTGGGACCATCCTTGGGCTGCTCCTGCTCGCTACATATCTCGCTGTAAAGATCATCGGCGTAGGCTAGGTGCGTGTGCCTTCAATCGTGTGAGCACAAAGTCTGTACGAAGCGTAATTGGACGTCGACCTAACAGTTTAGTGTAAGCTCCACATTATGCATAAACGAAAGCAAGTGTCCGACTCTAAAAACTCCTCAACCAATGAATTTCGGGAGTTCATCCAGCTATGTACTACGGGGAGTTCGAAAATGCCCCTTGTATTACTTGAGTCACCCCTACACTCGTATCCACTGGAGAAAAACGTGAGGCCCACGCGGGCTTTACTGGCTTGTCTTGATTCTTTCCAAGATGGTTTTCTTGATCGTGTTTTCGTCCAGTTCTACTGCGACATTATCGATTTTCAATTTAGTTACTTGGGCTTCATGCGTGCTAAGTTTCTGAAACAACCAACCAGCGATAAGCCCCGCCGCAACTCTTTCGGTGATATCTTCGGCAACGATCAACGTTATCTGAACC